>DASXJM010000601.1:0-16583 GCA_036497405.1 Streptosporangiaceae bacterium
CGTCACCGGCTATGGCCGGTCGTGGCCGGCGAGGTGGTGGAGGAAGTCGATGAGGCCGGTGAAGTACACCGCCTGGTCGTCGAACATGGCCATGTGGCTGCCGTCCGGGCAGTGCAGGTACCGGCCGCGCGGCAGGCGATGGGCCATCATCCCCATGTGGGCGGGGTCCATGGTGTCATGGCGGGCGCCGATGACCAGGGCCGGCACGTGGATCGAGGCCAGGTCGGCGGTCCGGTCCCACTGGGCCAGGCTGGCGTCGGCGCTGATACCCAGCTCGCTGGGACCCTGCATGGAGACGTAGATGGCCTGGTTGATGTGGTCGAAGCCGCGCTGGGCCGGGTCGGGCCAGTGTTCCGGCGGCATGCGCAGCACGTGCTGGACGTAGTGGTGCTCCATCAGCAGTTCCATGTACCGCGGGTTCTCAGTCTCGCCCTTGGCCTCCAGCGCCTTGATCTCCGCCAGCGCCGCCTGGTCCATCTGCGGCATCAGCACCTCCTCGGCGTAGGCGTTGTAGGCCGGGACGCTCGACATCATGTTGGAGATGACCAGGCCCCGCAGGTGCTCCTGGTGGTGCAGGGCGTATTCCATGGCCAGGATCCCGCCCCAGGAGTGACCGAGCAGCACGAAGTTGTCCTGGTCCAGGCCGAGCGCGCGGCGGACCTGCTCCACCTCGTTCACGAACCGGTCCAGGTCCCACAGGGACGGTTCGTCGGGCTGATCGCTGAACCCGGAGCCCAGCTGGTCGTAGTAGTAGTACTCGATGCCTTCGGCGGGGAGGTAGCTGTCGCAGGGCTCGAAGTATTCGTGGGTCGCCCCGGGCCCGCCGTGCAGCAGCAGCACCCGGAGACCAGGGTTGTTGCCGACCCGCTTCACCCATACCTGCTGCGGGCCCACGGGCGTGGTCACCGGAATCTTGCGGGCGCCCCCGCTCAGCATGTCGCTCCGTCCGGAGTAGTCCAGATAGCTGCTCATCGGCACGCACTCCTTCGGATGTACGGGTTTTCCCAGCCTAGAGCTCGCGCGGCCGCCATGGTCAGCTCAGAGGCCAGCAGACCTGGGCATGGGCGCGGTGACCCACTCGTTGCCGGCCTTGCCGATCGCTAATATGGCCCGATGCTGGGGCCCGGGTGGACGCAGGCGGTTGCCTTCGCAGCGGCGTTCCTGCTCGCGACCATAGCTACACCGGCTGGCATCTCCGGTGCGGTGCTGCTGCTGCCGTTCCAGGTGAGCGTGCTGGGAACACCCAGCCCAGCGGTCACCCCGACCAACCTGCTGTACAACGTGGTGGCGACCCCCGGTGCCCTATACCGGTACTGGCGGCAGGGGCAGACCGGCGGGCGGCTGGCGGGCCTGCTGATCGCCGGGACGTTGCCGGGCGTCATCGCCGGGTCGGTGATCCGGGTCGAACTGCTGCCCGGATCGCACGTGTTCGACTTGGTGGTGGCGGCGGTCCTGCTGCCCCTGGGCGTCTGGCTGGCGCTGAGCCGCGCAGCTGAGGACCAGGAGCCTGCCCGCCAGCCATGGGTGATCCCGGTACCGGTGCTGGTGACCATGTCCGCCGCGGTGGGATGCGTCGGCGGCATCTACGGGATCGGCGGCGGCTCGATTCTGGCCCCCGTCCTGATCGGATCCGGGCGGGCGCCATCGGAGGTAGCCCCGGCCGCGCTGGCCTCCACGTTCGTGACCTCGGTGGCGGGAGTGGTCACGTTCACGGTCTTGTCGCTGCACGCCCATGCTCCGGTCGCTCCGGACTGGCCCACCGGGCTCGCCCTGGGCGCGGGCGGCCTGACCGGCGCCTACCTGGGCGCGCGGCTTCAATCCCGGCTGCCCGAGGTCGCCATTCGCCGGATCGTCGGGATCCTGGTCGTCGCCATCGGGGGCCGCTACCTGTGGGCCGGGCTGGGCTGATTCTCAGTCAAGACGCCGCCGAGCCGGACCGGCTCACAGCAGCTTGTCCAAGGTGATGGGCAGGTCGCGGACGCGGGTGCCGGTGGCGTTGTAGACCGCGTTGGCCACGGCCGCGCCGACGCCGGTGATGCCGATCTCGCCGATGCCGCGGGCACCCATGGGGGCGTGCGGGTCGGGGATGTCGGTCCACATCACGTCGATCTCGGGCACGTCCAGGTGAACGGGCACGTGGTAGTCGGCCAGGCTCGGGTTCATGACGCGGCCGGTGCGCTCGTCGAACAGGGTCTCCTCCATGAGGGCCAGGCCCAGGCCCATGATGATGCCGCCGCGGAACTGACTGGCGGCGGTCTTGCCGTTGATGATCCGCCCGCAGTCGAACGAGCCCAGGAACCGGCTGACCCGGATCTCGCCGGTGACCGCGCTGACCCGCACCTCGCAGAACAGCGCACCATAGGAGTGCATCGACCAGTTCTCCGCCTCCACCGGTGGCGGCGCGCTGGCCTCGGCACTCACCTCATCGAGCCCGGCGCGGCCGAGGATCTCGGTGTAGCTCTCCCAGCCGCCCCCGTCGGCCAGGCCAGCCAGGCCGCCGTCGACCGCGCCGACATCGTCAGGGCCGAGACCGGCCAGGGGCGAGTCGTCCCCGGCCAGCTTGAGCAGTTCACCCACCAGCTCACGCTGGGCGGCGATCACCGAGCTGCCGATGGACGCGGTCTGCTGCGATCCGCCGGCCAGGACGGCACCGGGGAACGACGACTCGCCGTAGGCGAAGGTGACCTGGTCCAGGGGCAGGCCGAGCCGCTCGGCCGCGACCTGGGACTGGGCGGTCGCCGTTCCCATGCCCATCTCGTGGGCCGCGATCTCGACCCGGGCGTGCCCGTTCTGGCTCAGCGTGATCCGCGCCGCCCCGCCGGGCATGCGGTGATACGGGTAGGTGGCGGTGGCGGTGCCCAGGCCGACCAGCCACTCTCCCTCCCGGCGGGCCCGGGGCCGCGGGTTCCGCTGGTCCCACCCGAACCACTCAGCGCCGGTTCGGTAGGCCTCGACCAGGTGGCGTTCGGAGAACGGCTTGCCTGAGGTGGGGTCGGACTCCGGCTCGTTGCGGATCCGCAGCTCGACCGGGTCGAGGCCGAGCTGGCCGGCGAGCTCGTCGATCGCGCTTTCCAGCGCGAAGGTGCCGACCGCCTCCCCCGGTGCCCGCATGAACGTGTTGGCCAGCATGTCCATCTCGGCCACCTGCACGTCGAGCGTGATGCTGCCCGCCCCGTACAGGCACATGGTCGGGAAGATGAACGGCTCAGGCAGGAAGTTGTGGGCAGTCTTGATCGCGGTCCCGGTGTGAATCAGCGCGTCGAAGCGCCCGTCGGCCTGGGCCCCGATCGCCAGCCGCTGCTCGGTGGCGCTGCGCCCGCCGATAACCCGGTAGACCCCTTCGCGGGACAGCATGATCCGGACCGGGCGCCCGGCCAGCCGGGCGGCCGCCGCTGCGAGGATGTGATGCTGCCACATCCCCTTGCCGCCGAATCCGCCGCCCACGTACGGCGACGAGACGTGCACCTGGTCTTCGCGGACCCCGAAGACCTCGGCCAGCGTGAAGGCCGTGTGCTGCACGCCCTGGGTGGTGTCGTGCAGGATCAGCTCGTCGCCGTCCCAGGCCAAGGTGGCCGCGTGCAGCTCAATCGCGTTGTGATTGTGCCGCGGGGAGTGGTAGGTGGCGTCGATCTTGTAGGGCGCGGCGGCCAGGGCGGCCTCGGCGTCTCCGATCTGGAGGCCCAGCGGTGACCCGGCGAACGATCCTTGCTCCGTGCCGCGGGCGGTTGCCTCATGCCAGGAGGTGACGGCGTCCTCAGGCGCGTAGGTCGCGCGGAGCAGCGAAGCGGCATGGCCGGCCTGTTCGTGGGTTTCGGCGAGGACCACGGCGATCGGCTGCCCGTTCCAGTAGATCCGGTCGTCCTGCATGACGGGCAGGTTGTCGCCGGCTCCGCCCTTGGCCGCCGCGAGAAACGTCGGGGCCGGATTCAGGCGGGGCGCGTTCTCGTGCGTCATCACGAGCACGACGCCGGGTGCGTCCTGGGCCGCGCTGGTGTCGAGGGTGGCGATGCGGCCCTTGGCGATGGTGCTGTAGACGAGGGCGGCGTAGACCATGCCCTCCATTGGCACCTCGGCCGCGAACCGGGCCGCGCCTCGCACCTTGAGTGGCCCGTCGAGGCGCGAGACCTGCGCACCCACCAGCCCATGTTTGCCACTTAGCGGGTCGGGGGTGCTGCCCGGTCCCCAGTTCTCCGGCCCGAGGGCGACGGCGCTTCCATCAGCGGTCATGCCTGGTCTCCCGTCAGCTCGTCCCGCAGTCCGCCGAGGACGGCGGTGATGGTCCGGGTCGCCAGCTCGACCTTGAACTGGTTGCCCCGCAGTGGCCGGGCCGCGGCCAGCTCGGCTTCGGCTGCGGCGCGGAAGCTGCCCGGTGTGGCCGGCTGGCCGCGGAGCACGTCTTCGGCCCGCTCGGCGCGCCAGGGTTTGGTGGCGACCCCGCCGAGCGCGATCCGGACGTCCCGGACGGTGTCGCCGTCCAGGTCCAGGGCGGCCGCCACCGAGACCAGAGCGAAGGCGTAGCTGGCCCGGTCGCGCACCTTGCGGTAGGTGGAGTGCGCGGCGAACGCCAGCGGTGGCACCTCGACCGCGGTGATCAGCTCACCGGGCCGCAGCACCGTTTCGATCTCGGGATGGTCCTCGGGCAGCCGGTGCAGGCCGGTCAGCGGCACGGTGCGCTCACCGTCCGCGCTGGCCAGGTGGACGATCGCGCCGAGTGCGGCCAGCGCGACGCACATGTCTGACGGGTGGGTGGCCACGCAGGAGGGCGAGGTACCCAAGATCGCGTGCGAGCGGTCGAAGCCGCCAACCGCGTCGCAGCCCTGCCCGGGCTCGCGCCGGTTGCAGCGGGATCCGTCGTGGTCGTAGAAGTAGGGGCACCGGGTTCGCTGGAGCAGGTTGCCGCCGACCGTGGCCATGTTGCGGATCTGCGCCGAGGCGCCCGCCACAATGGCCCGTGACAGCATCGGATAGCGCGCCCGCACTGCCGGGTGCTCGGCGACGGCGGTGTTGCGGACGGCCGCACCGATCAGCAGGCCGCCGTCGGGGGTGTCGTCGATGCTGCCAGGCAGGCCGGTGACGTCGACCAGCGCGGTGGGCTGTTCGATCGTCTCGCGCATCAGGTCGACCAGGTTGGTGCCGCCGCCCAGATACCGGGCGCCGACGGCTGCCCCCCGGCTCACCGCGTCGGCGGTATCGGTGACGCGAGCATAGGTGACGGGAATCATCGGGCCGCCCCCTCGGTGGGGGCCGGCCGGGCGTAGGTCTGCGTGATCGCGGCCACGATGCCGTTGTGGGCACCGCAGCGGCACAGGTTGCCGCTCATCCGCTCGCGTAGTTCGTCGTGGCTGAGCTCGATGGTCTCGGCCGACAGGTCGGCGGTGACGTGGCTCGGGACGCCGCGCTGAACCTCGTCGGCCATGCCGACCGCGGAGCAGATCTGCCCCGGCGTGCAGTAGCCGCACTGGAATCCGTCGTCCTCGATGAACGCCCGCTGCAGCGGGTGCAGCGACCCGTTGGTCGCGAGCCCTTCGATCGTGGTGATCGAACGCCCGTCGTACTGGACGGCCAGGGCCAGGCACGACAAGATCCGCTCCCCGTCGGCCAGCACCGTGCAGGCGCCACACGCTCCCTGGTCGCAGCCCTTCTTGGTGCCGGGCAGCCCCAGGTGCTCGCGAAGGTAGTCGAGCAGCGACACCCGCGGGTCGTCCGGCGGTTCCTCAGCCGAACCGTTGATGCTGATCGTCACAGGACCTCATCTCACAGGCACGCCGATGGTCCACGGCCTGGCGTAGGGTTCCAACCTCCTGCCCACAATGCCTGCGGGCTCACCCGCTCGTCCAAGACTCTTTAACCACCGTTGTCATACCCTGAAGGCATCACCGCCGGGGAAAGCGGAGGAGTGGCCGTGGATCTGGATCTGCGTAAGGTGCGGTACTTCGTCGCCGTCGCCGAGGAGGAGAACTTCGGCCGGGCCGCCGAGGCGCTGCACATCGCCCAGCCGGTCCTGTCGCGCCAGATCCGCGCGCTGGAGCAGGATCTGAAGGTGCGCCTGTTCGAGCGGGACACTCGCGGCACCCTCTTGACCGCAGCCGGGCGGGCCCTGCTCGAAGACGCACGCACCCTGCTCCCGGCGGCGGCCGCGGCCCAGCGCCGGGCCCGGGACGCAGCGGGTCAGCGCACGTTCACCGTCGGGTTCGCCCCCGGCGTGATCATCACCCCGGCCGTACGCGAGTTCTCCCGCCGCCATCCCGACGTGACCGTCGAGGTGTTCCGGTCTGACTGGGTGCATCAGGGCGACATCGTCAGGGATGGCCAGGTCGATGTCGGGTACCTGCGGCTGCCCGCCGACGTCCGGGGCCTGGCGATCGAGCCGCTGTTCACCGAACCTCGCGTGGTCATGCTGCCGGCCGACCATCAGCTGGCAGGCAAGGAGGCGGTCAGCGTGACCGATCTGGCCGCCGAGCACCTGCTCCAGAACCCGGACGACGTCCCTGAATGGCGCGACGTGGCCCTGGAACTGCGGGACCGGGCGCCGCGGCGGAGAATCCCGCGGCTGCGGACGGTGGAGGAGAAACTCGAGCACGTCGCGGCCGGGAGCGGTGTCGCCGTGCTCCCGCAGTCCGCCGCCACTGCCTACAGCCGTCCCGACATCGCCGTCGTGCCCGTCAGCGACCTGGCGCCCAGCCAGGTTTGCCTGGCCTGGGACAGCTCACACCACAGCGACCTCGTCCGCGAATACGTGGCCATCGCGCTCGGCGCATGACCCTCAACGGGTCAGTGTTCAACTTGCTGCAGGGCGCTGAGAGCCTGCCGGGGTCCGGTGTGGGTGCGGTGGTCAGGCTGGACGTCGATCCAGCGGACCGTGTGGCCGGGATCGAGGATCACGGTGGCGGCCATGGGCAGGGACACGGTGCCGTCGGCGTTGACGTCGGTCAGGTCAAGACCGAGCTGCCGCTGAGCAGCCAGGCACTCATCGGGTGGCTGGGTGAGGATGCCGAGGCGGCCGGCAATGGTGTTGCCCGGGTCGGAGACCACGGTGAAGGTCAGCTTGCGCTTCTGCTGCATGGTCAGCAAACCGGCTGGCTGCTGCGGGCTGATGGCGACGAGTCTGACGCCGCGTTCGGCCAGCTGCGGAAGCAGCTGATCCTGGTAGGCGGACAGAGCGATGGTGGCGAACGGGCACCACGCGCCCCGGTAGAAGACCAGGACCGAGGCTCCGTCCCCGGCCGCGGCGTACAGCGTCGTGGCCACGCCGTGGACGTCGAACAGCTCCGTGTCGGGCAGGACGGTGCCGGCCGGAGCGGCGACGGTCCGGGCGTCGCGGCGCGTTGCCCTCAGCCGTAGGGCCAGGGTGGTGGCGGACAGCAGGAACAGGGCTCCGGTCACGGCCAGCCAGTGCCAGAGGTAGGGATTCAGCGGCAGGGTCGTCGAGGCCGGGAAACGGCCGGGCAGCCGGAGGATCAGCGGGAACCAGATGAGCAGCAGCAGGCCGGACAGCACGACGGGGACGCGAAGGTAGTTGATCCACGGCCCGGCGGGCAGCGTCAGCGGGCGATGGCGGAAGACGGCCAGCACCGATCGGTCCGCCAGCGTGTACAGCGGCATCAGGAGCAGGTCATGGCCGATGACCGCCGCAACCAGCCAGACCAGGATGCCGACCGGGTTGACCGGCAGCAGTTCGGCCGCGGCGTACCCGGCCAGCGCGAACGAGCCGATCATCGTCAGCAGGTGGAGCGGGCTGGCCCCGTACCAGCGCAGTAGCCGGGACATGTCAGCTCCGGAAGGTCAGGCTGGCGACCCACTTGGTGTTGTGGACGCCAGG
This sequence comes from Streptosporangiaceae bacterium, assembly GCA_036497405.1. Taxonomy (GTDB): domain Bacteria; phylum Actinomycetota; class Actinomycetes; order Streptosporangiales; family Streptosporangiaceae; genus Bog-532. The sequence goes on from DASXJM010000601.1 coordinate 7,820, forward strand.
GTTGGCCGGCACGATCACCCGGGCCGGGTAGCCGTGGTCGGGTGAGAGGTCCGCGCCGTTCACCCGCAGCGCCAGCAGCGAGTCCGGGTCCATGATCTGCTCCGCGGACAGGGCCGCCTGGCTGAACGCGCCGCCCCGCTGCAGCGACCGCACCAGGACGGTCGCCGAGCGGGTGACGCCGGCCAGCCGGGCCAGGTCGCGCAGCCGGACACCGCTCCAATCCTGATCTTCGGTGGACCATCCCTCGACGCAGGCGATGGGCAGGCTGGCGGTGTGCTGTTCCATGGCGAGCAGGTCGGCCCGGCGAAGCACCACCGGCGGGTGGGCCGCCCGGCTGTCGCCGGAGATCCGGAGCCGCCAGGCGGTACCGGTTTCTGACTCCTTGATCCCGACGCCGGCCGCGGTCCGGTTGACCTGGAAGTCGCCGGGTCCACCGCTGGCGTCCTGGCCGTGCGGGGCCAGCAGTGCGGTCCGCCGCAGCGGCCCGCCCAGTGACTGGCCCACGGTCAGGATCGCGATCAGGGCCGAGCCCGCGCCCGCGAAGGCCAGCAGGCCGCGCCGGGAGATCGTCGGTTCGGCGGGCTCCACCGGGGCCAGGTACCCGGCGTCCGGCGGCTCCGGACGCATCCGGGCCAGGCCGGTCCGCAGTTCCCTGGTCAGGCTGCGGCTGCGCAGCGCCCGTACCATGACCGGCGCCTTGAGGGTCACGTGAACGACGAACCCGGCCGTGAACACCCACGCCCCGTAGAAATGCAGCGGGTAGAAGGACCCGGGGAACTTGTACCAGGTCTGAATGTTCAAGATCCCGGTGGCGAACTCGAACACCGCCCCGCCGACCAGCAGGAACAGGGACAGCCGTTCCAGGGCGTGGGCGGGCGAGCGCAGCGGTGGCCACTCGAACAGCTTGGGCAGCACCGACCACAGCTTGAACAGCAAGATCGGGACCAGCACCAGCCCCAGGGTGACGTGGACACCCTGGTTGAGCCGGTACAGCCAGACGGGGTGGGTGGGCCAGGAGAAGAGGTAGAAACCCAGCAGCCCCTTGCCCCTGGTCTCGTCGTTGACCGGGCTGAGGTCCGGATTGTAGGCGGCGTAGGACAGCAGGCCGGTGGCGAACACGACCGGGATCGAGATCAGCAGGACCAGGCCGAACATCGAGGTCAGCCAGGGCCCGCGGATCGGGCTACGCCAGAACGAGCGGCGGAAGGGACCGGGCGGAGGATCCGCGGGTGGCCTAAGGCGCAATCTCATCGGCGGACGCCATCGGCTGCTCCGTCAAGGAGGCGGACCACGGCCCGGCAGGACCTGCTCCCCCGGTTCTGCCGGGTCCCACCGGGCAGCCGGGGCAGCCACACCGAGGCGGGCCGGATCCGGACTCCTGCCACCGGGCGGAACCGGGCGGCCGGCACCCCGGCCAGCAGCGGCTGCGGGCACTGCCGGTAGTACCGGCTGAGGTTCGCGGGATACCCGGGCGGCACCCCCGGGCCATCGGTGATGATGGCGCTGAACCGGTGGGTCACGACCGCCTGGGCGGCGCTACGCCGGAAGGTCGCGATCGCGGTCTGGTTGGTGGCCCGGAGCACGTCGTGGGCCGCGTCCTCGTGCGCGGTCGGCGCCAGTCCCGCCAGCACGTTGAGCCCCGGGTCGGCTGGTATCGCGATGGTCCCGCCGAGCCCGCGCAGGCCTGCGAGCAGCCGTTCTCCGACGGCCCGGTCAGCCTGGGTGGGGATCGCCTGGGCCGGGTGAAAACCGGCCAGCAGGACCACCAGCTGGGCCAGGACCAGCAGGCCCGATGCCACCGTGGCCCACCAGCCGCGATCGCGGCCCAGGGCCAGGCCGGCCAGCAACGCCACGGCGAGGTAGGCGGGCAGCATGTCGTTGCGGCCGCCGTCGCTGTGGACCAGGGCGGCACCGCCCTCGCCCGCCAGCGCGGCGCAGCCCGCGAGCAGGACCGGCGGCACCCGCCGGGCGCTGGCCAGCGCGGCGAACGCCGCGATGCCCAGGGTGGACAGCAGGGCGGTGCCGAACCAGAGGAAACCCCGGCCGTTGAGGGGATGCTGGCCCATCAGCTGGAAGACGTAGTAGAAGTACCAGCCGCCGCTGGTGAGGGTCAGCACGAGGGTGCTGGCCCCGAGCACCGCCGCCGCGACCAGGGCGGCGGCACCGGCCAGCCTGCGGCGTGAGCCGGCCACCAGGGTGACGAGCACCACCACCCCCTCGGCCAGCCCGGTCTGCTTGGTGAGGACCACGGCGGCCAGCAGCAATCCGACGGCGACGGCACCGCGGGTGGTCCGCATCCAGCGGGCGGCGTACAGGCTGCCGATGCTCAGGGCGAGAAAGAGCGAGTCGACCCGGCCGACGTCGAACCAGGTACCGGTGGCGAAGTAGGTCGCGGCGAACAGGCCCGCGGCGCCGGATCCGGCCGCGACGCTACCCGTTTCCCGCTGAACCAGGCGGCCCAGCAGGGCCAAGCTGGCCAGCGAGGACAGCAGCGACACCAGCCGGAGGGAGAGATAGGAGACCCCGAGGACCCGGGCCACCCCAGCGGACACGGCGAAGTAGAGCGGCGAATAGCCATCGGGGACGTACCCGGCCGTCGGCGCGGGGTACAGCGGCTGGCCGGTCACGATGCGGTGGACCTCGACCAGCGAGTTGCCTTCCAGCCATTCGAGGGCGAACGGATAGGTCAGGCGGCTCAGCGCGACGAAGAGATAGGCACCGATCGCGACCACGCCAGCCAGCGCGGCGGCCAGTCGCACGGCGCGGGGCGCGCCCTGCCGCCAGGACCGCCGGGCCGGGGCCGGGGCCGGCCGAGCGGGATCGGCCGGCCCCGATTTGATATCCGGACTGCTAGAGATCACGTCGTGTATTACATGCGGGCGCCCGTCGGGAGGGCAAGGAATTGTCACCTTACAAACTAAGGAATACGAGCTGTGCAATTACCTTCTTACAAACTAATGAAAAAGCGTGGTTCCGGCGGACCCCGGGAATTGACCGTTCGTAGGCTCGGGCCATGCGAGTACTAGTGACCGGCGGTGCCGGCTTTATCGGCTCTCACCTTGTCGAGGCGCTGTCGAGCGCAGGCCATGAGGTGCGGGTGCTCGACGCATTGCTGCCATGCGTCCACCCCGACGGACTTTCCCCATTTTCGGGCCAGTCCGGCTTCGAGTTCGTGCCCGGCGACGTCCGCGACGCGGACACCGTCGATGACGCGCTGCGCGGCGTCGACGGGGTCTGTCACCTGGCCGCGATGGTCGGCCTCGGCGTCGATTTCGACGACGCCCCCCAGTACGCCGGCTGCAACGACCTGGGGACCGCGGTCCTGTTGGCCGCGATGGCCCGGGCCGGAGTCGGCCAGCTGGTGCTGGCCTCGTCGATGGTGGTCTACGGCGAGGGTGCCTACTCGTGCCCGGAACACGGACCGGCCGCGACGCCGCCGCCTCGGCAAGCCGCTGACCTCGCCGCGGGCCGATTCGAGCCCCTCTGCCCGCGCTGCGGCCAGCCCCTGTCCCCGGTGCTGGTGACCGAGGAAGCGGCGCTGGAACCGCGCAACGTCTACGCCGGCACCAAGGTCGCGCAGGAGCACCTGGCCAGTTCCTGGGCCCGGGCGACCGGGAGCCAGGCGGCGGCGCTGCGCTACCACAACGTGTACGGCCCGGGGATGCCGCAGGACACGCCGTACGCCGGGGTGGCCGCGTTCTTCCGGTCGGCGGTGGCCGCCGGGCGCGCGCCGGAGGTCTACGAGGACGGCGCCCAGCGCCGGGACTTCGTCCACGTCGGCGACGTGGCCGACGCCACCGCCAGCGCCCTGTACGCGCTGACCGGCGGGGGTGTCCCCGGTGGCCCGGGCAGTCTGCGCGCCTACAACGTGGGCAGTGGCACACCCCGCACGGTCGGCCAGCTGGCGTCGGCCCTGGCCGCGGCCCATGGCAGCCCGGAGCCCGTGATCACCGGCCGGTACCGGCTGGGCGACGTCCGGCATGTCACCGCGTCCAGCGCGCGCATCGGACAAGAATTGCAGTGGCGGGCGCGCACATCGTTCGAGGACGGTATCGCGGAGTTCGCTGCCACGCCGGCCGGGCGATTCAGGGGAACGCGGGCAGCCTGACCTCGAAGCAGCAGCCGACCTCGGTGTTCATGACGCGCACGCTGCCCTGGTGGGCGGCCACGACGCCGCGCACGATGGCCAGGCCCAGGCCCGCCCCGCCTTCGGGGGCCGGGCTGCGCGCGTCCGTCCCCCGCCAAGCCAGATCAAATACATATGGAAGGTCATTGTCTGGGATACCGCCACAACCGTCAGCCACGGTCAGCAGGGCTTCCCCACCGTCCGACCGGGCCGTGACAGACACGCGCCCGCCGGGCGGGGTGTGCCGGATGGCGTTGGCCAGCAGATTGGTAAGAACGCGGGACAGCTCGCGCGGGTCGGCGCGGACGGCCAGCGCCCGGGTGGCGCTGCCGTCCAGCTGCACCCCGCGTTCGTACGCCAGCGCTTCGGTACTGGCGAGCACGTCGCTGACCAGGTCATCCAGGCCGATCTGCTGGCATGACAGCTGCAAGGTACCGGCGTGGATGCGGGACAGCTCGAACAGGTCATCAACCATGGTGGCCAGCTTCTCGGCCTCGGCCCGCATCTGCTTGTGGTAGCGGGGCGGATCGGCAGCCAGGCCGTCCTCGAGCGCCTCGGCCATCGCGCGCAGCCCCGCCAGGGGCGTGCGCAGGTCGTGGGAGACCCAGGCCACCAGCTGCCGCCGGGCCTGCTCGAGCGCCCGCTCGCGCTCGCGTGACTCGGCGAGCTTGGCGCTGGTGTCGGCGAGTTCCCCGGACAGGGCGGCGAACTCCGCCGCCAGCGGCCGTACGGGCGGACGGAACTGGCCGGCCTCGTCACCGAACGAACGCGCCGCCTGCTGCAGGGCCGCGCTGCCGGACTCGATCTGCCGGCCCAGCAGCCAGCTGAACGCGAAGGCCACCATCCCGGCCACGACGCACACCATCACCACGACGCCCAGATCGTGCTGGGACAGGAACATCGCCTCGGCGCTGGCCAGCGTGCCGGCCACAATCGCGAGGACGGGCACCGCCCCGCTGGCCTGGATGGACCGGCGGAGCGAAGCCCGGCGCAGCCGCCGGACGACGACCATTCCGGCCAGGCCCACGGCCGCCGTGCAACCCGCCGCGATCAGGGTGATCTGGAGCTGGGCGTTCATGACGGATCCGCCTCCCAGCGGTAGCCGACGCCCCAGACCGTCTGCAGCTGGATCGGCGAGGCGGGCTCGGGCTCGACCTTGTCGCGCAGCCGCCGTACGTACACGGTGATGGTGGACAGGTCGCCGAACGACCAGCCCCATACCTGCTCGAGCAGTTCAGCCCGGGTGAACGCCCGGCCCGGGTGGGCGACGAAGAAGGCCAGCAGGTCGAACTCACGCACGGTCAATTCCAGTTCGCGCCCGTCACGGCAGACGCGGCGGGCGGCCACATCGACCTCCAGCCGACCCGAGCGCACCGGCTGGGGCGCGACGGCCGGCGGGCCGGCCGCCTGGGCCCGGCGCAGGACAGCCTGCACCCGCAGGGTGAGTTCGCGCGGGCTGAACGGCTTGGTCACGTAGTCGTCGGCCCCGCTTTCCAGCCCCAGCACCCGGTCGCTCTCCTCGCCGAGTGCGGTCAGCATGATCACTGGCAGCGGGGCCTGCTCGTCCTGATCCGCGCGCAGGCGCCGGCAGACGTCCAGGCCGCTGATGCCGGGCAGCATCAGGTCCAGGACGACCAGGTCCGGTCGCCAGGCGGCGGCGATCTCCAGCGCGGCCGGGCCGTCGACCGCGTGGCGGGGGTTGAGTCCGGCGTGGCGCAGGTAGTCCACGACGACCTCGGCCACGGTCAGGTCATCTTCGACAACCAGAATGCGTGCATCCACGAGCTGAGTCTAAGAACATCTGTCCAGCCTCAGGGGCGGGCAGGCGCTCATTCTGGCATTAACGCGAGATATTTCTTCAGATTGTCATAACTATCCGGGCCGACGTGAGAAAAGAACCGGCACCGGCTCTGAGTAATGAGTTCTCTATTTTGTAAGACCCAAAGGCTAATGCCGGCCCGGGCTTGGTAATAACGTCACTGCCATGATCGTTGACGTGATCTTGCCGTGCCTGAACGAGGCGTCGGCATTGCCGTGGATTCTTGAACGGATGCCAGCCGGCTTCCGGCCCATTGTCGTGGACAACTGCTCCACTGACGGGTCCGGCGACCTCGCCAGATCGCTGGGCGCGACAGTTGTGGCCGAATCGGCCCGGGGTTTCGGGGCGGCGGCCCACGCCGGTCTGCTCGCCGCCACCAGTGACCTGGTCTGCTTTTGCGACTGTGACGGCAGCCTCGACCCCCGGCAGTTTCCCCTCCTGACCGGGCCGCTGCTGGCCGGCCAGGCCGACCTGGTTCTCGGCCGGCGCCGGACGCAACAACGCAGCGCCTGGCCGATGCCGGCCCGGCTGGCCAACTGGGAACTGGCCCGGCGCGTCCGCCGCCGCACCGGGCTTGGGCTCCGCGATCTGGGGCCGATGCGGGCCGCGGGCCGGGAGGCGCTGCTCAGCCTGAATCTGGCCGATCGCCGGTTCGGGTACCCGCTGGAAATGGTCATGAACGCGGCCGCTGTCGGCTGGCGGGTGTCCGAGGTCGAGGTGACCTATCTGCCCCGGATCGGGAAATCCAAGGTGACCGGCACCGTACGAGGCTGCGCCCGCACCGTGCGGGACATGAGCCAGGTGCTGGCCCAGTGACCGGGTCGACGCCAGAATCGGCGACCACCCTGCTGGTCGTGGCCAAGCAGCCTGTCCCCGGACGGGTCAAGACCCGGCTGGTGCCCCCGTACACGCACGACCAGGCGGCGGCGCTGGCCGAGGCCGCTCTCACCGACACGCTGCACACCGTGCTCAGGGTGCCGGCCCGGCGGCGGGTGCTGGTGCTGGACGGGAGGCCGGGCCCCTGGCTGCCCCGCGGATTCGACATCATGCCGCAGTGCGGCGGGCCGCTCGACGAACGTCTGGCCGCCGCCTTCGCTGCCGTCCCGGGCCCGGCGCTGCTCATCGGCATGGACACGCCCCAGGTCACTCCCGACCTGCTCGCCGTGGACTGGCAGACCGCCGACGCCGTGTTCGGCCCCGCCGCCGACGGCGGGTTCTGGGCGCTCGGCCTGCGGGTGCCGGATCCCGCCCTGCTGCGCGGCGTCCCCATGTCGACCCCGGACACCGGGGCCATCCAGCTGGCCCGGCTGCTGACCGCGGGGCTGCGCGTCGCCAACCTACCGCGTCTGCGCGACGTGGACACGGCGGCCGATGCGGTGGCCGTCGCCCGGCAGGCACCGCTGACCCGCTTCGCGGCGCGGGCCCGGGAGTACGCCGGGGTCCTGAACGAGGCCGGTCACGTCCTGGAGGAAACAGCATGATGGCCGGGGCGATCGCCCTGTACGAGGAGGCACTGCGCGAGCCCGCCGCGGCCCTGTCCCTGCGGACGGCGGACGGCCGCGCGCTGCCCTTGGAGGTGGCCCGGTGGTGCGGGTCAACCGATGCCGCCGACGAGAAACTGCTCCGGTACTGTCGCGGTCCGGTCCTGGACGTGGGCTGTGGACCGGGACGGCTGACGGTGGCGCTGACCGATCGAGGTACTCCCGCGCTGGGCGTGGACATCTCGCGGGCCGCCGTGGCCCGGGTGCGACAGGCCGGGGCACGCGCCCTTCACGCCTCGGTGTTCGATCCACTGCCGGGCGAGGGCCGCTGGGCGACAGTGCTGCTCGCGGACGGCAATATCGGCATCGGCGGCCAGCCGGCCCGGTTGCTGTACCGCTGCGCCCAGCTGCTGGCCCCGGGCGGCCAGCTCCTGGTCGAAGCGGAGCCGGGTAACGTCGATGAGCAGCTGACGGCGTGGCTCGAACACGCGGACGGCCGGCGGGGCCCGATCTTCCCCTGGGCTCTCATGGGCCCGGCCGCCCTGCGGCAGGCCGCGACCGACGCCGGCCTGGACGTCATCGGGCAATGGCAGCACCAGGACCGCGCCTTCGTCTGTGCCGCCCGGCGATCTCCGGTGCACGTGGTCGGGCCCGCGAAGACGACCGTGAGGCTCATACCTTGACCGGGGCGTCGCTGACGTCCCAGATCGATCCCGAGTCGTCGTGGGTCAGGTGCGCGATCAGGGCCGCCGCGGACCGCTCCGGCGTGATCAGGGTTCCCGTGGTGAAATTCTGGTTGAACCGCGTGTGCAGCGCGCTCCCGATCCGGTCCGGCTCCTGCTCGCGGATCCACGCCTGCATCGCCGTGTCCACGCCGCCGGGCCGGTAGACGTTGACCGTGACGCCGGTGCCGTGCAGTTCGGCGGCCAGGTTGATGGTGTGCGCCTCAAGCGCGGCCTTGGTGGTGGCGTAGGCGTTACCGCGGACCGCGGTGAGCATCGCGGGCGCGACGACGTTGAGCTCGAAGGCCCGTCGCAGTTCCGCGGCCGGGATGGCGGCGGTCACGCCGAGCGGTTCGACGGTGGCCGCGTTGTTGATCAGGATGTCGATGCGGCCCGTCTCGAGCGCGGCGCCAGCCGCTCGGCTCCGCTGCTCATCATCACCCAGATCGGCCGCGACAACGCGGATACCGGCGGGATCGGCTCCCCGGCCGAGCAGCATGGCCCGTGTCTCATCCAGCTGCCCGGCCGAGCGGGCGAGCAGGATCAGCTCTGCCCCGGCGTTGGCCAGCCCGAGCGCGATGGCGCGGCCTATACCGCGCCCGGCCCCGGTGATCAG
>DASXJM010000602.1:0-4147 GCA_036497405.1 Streptosporangiaceae bacterium
CGCGCTGGCCGCCGGGCTGGACCTGGAGATGCCGCCGAACCTGGGGGTCAGCGACGCCGCCCTGGTGACCGCGGTGCGGGCGGGCCAGCTGGACGAGCCGGTGCTCGACGCCGCGGTGGCCCGGGTGCTGCACCTGGTCGAACAGGCCACCCGGCCCGCCGGCCCGGTTTCGCCGCTGGACCCCGACGCCCACCATGCGCTGGCCCGCGACGCGGCCGCGCAGTGCGCGGTGCTCCTGAAGAACGAGGACGGCATCCTGCCCCTTCGTCCGGCCGCCGGCACCACCATCGCGGTGGTCGGCGAATTCGCGCGCACGCCCCGCTTCCAGGGCGCCGGGAGCTCCCAGGTCAACCCGACCCGCGTGGAGGTACCCCTCGACGAGATCCGGGCCCAGGTCCCGGACGGCGTGGAGGTGGCGTTCGCGGCTGGTTTCGGCACCGGCACCAGCCAGGACGAGCAACTCGCGGCCGAAGCGGTCACGCTCGCCACCCGGGCCGACACCGTGGTCGCCTTCCTCGGCCTGCCCGCGGCCGAGGAATCTGAGGGTTTCGATCGCACGCACATGGACCTGCCCGCCAACCAGACCGCGTTGCTCGCCCGTCTCGCCGCCGCCAACGTCAACCTGGTCGTCGTGCTGGCCAACGGCTCGGCCGTGCGGCTTTCGGACTGGACCGGCCACGCCAAGGCGGTGCTGGAATGCTGGCTGTCCGGGCAGGCCGCCGGCGGGGCGGCCGCGGACCTGCTGCTCGGCGCGGCCAACCCCTGCGGCCGTCTGGCCGAGACCTTGCCGCTGCACCTCGAAGACAGCCCGTCCTACCTCAACTTTCCCGGCGAGGCCGGGCACGTTCGCTACGGCGAGGGCATCTTCGTCGGCTACCGCGGGTACGACGCGGTCGCCCGAGAGGTCAGCTATCCGTTCGGGCACGGCCTCTCCTACACCAGCTTCGGCTACCACGACCTGAGCGCGACGGTTACCGGCCGCGCCGACCGCGGCGATCTGGCCATCACCGTCAGCTGCCGGGTGGTCAACAGCGGCGATCGCCGGGGTAAAGAGGTGATCCAGCTCTACGTGGGTGACCCCGAATCCGCGGTGGCGCGCCCCCGGCGCGAGCTGAAGGCGTTCACCAAGGCCGACCTCGAACCGGGTGCGGCCGTGGCCGCCGGGTTCACGCTGACCGCCCGCGACCTGTCGTACTGGTCACCGGCGGCGCGGGACTGGGTGCTGGAGGGCGGCGAGTTCGAGATCGCGGTCGGCGCCTCATCACGTGACATCCGGCTCAGCACCACGGTCAGCGTCGCTTCGGCGGCCCGGCCGGTCACGCTGGACGGCGCGGCCACCCTGCAGGAATGGCTGGCCGACCCGGCCGGCTCGGTCCTGCTGCGCCAGGCGATCGGGACCGGCCCGGACGGCCGCCCCGCGGGCATCCTGGGCAACGAGGAACTGCTGACGATCATCGGCAACTTCCCGATCAACCGGCTGGCTGCCTTCCCCGGGCTCGGGGTCAGCCAGGCCACCGTGAACGAACTCATCGCGCAGGCCGGCGACCAGCGCCCGGAGTCCTGAAAATATCCGGCGGTAAATTCGCTGTGAAGTGGCAGCAAAACCCAGAGTGACATTAGGCTGAAATTGCGCCACGCACTTAGGTCGAAGCGGGACCGGGGGGTGATGGCATGACCGGGTCTCCTGCTGGGAATCGGGCGCATTGTCCAGTTCGGTGGCTGAGCAAGCATGTGCTGGTCGAGCTGCCCGAGCAGGTGGACCAGTCCAACGCGGGCCAGATCCGCGATCAGTTGCTGGCCATCATCGACCGCCAGGCACTGATCCTGCTGGTGGACATGACCAGGACCACCGGCTGCGATTACGCCTGCGGGGACGCCCTGGGCCGGGTGTTCCAGCGGGCCATGGCCCGCGGCATCGGCCTGCGGTTGATCGCCAACGTGGACAGCGTTTTGCGGGTCCTGTCGATGTGCGGCCTGGACCGGGTGATCCCGGTCTGCGGGACCGTGGGAGCGGCCCTGCGGGCAACGGCGCCCGCCGACACCGTCCCGGTATCGCTCGCTCTGCCGGACAGCGCGGCCTCAGCAACCGATCCCGGCTTTCCGGCCGGCGATGTCGGGGTGGAGATCGCGCTGCTGGACGCCGACGGTGTCATCGTCTGGGTCAACAGTGCCTGGAGAGCGTTCACCGCCGCCAACGGCAGTGACCCGGCCGCGGCCGGTCCCGGGGTGTCGTACCTGGACGTCTGCGCGGCTGCGGCCGGCGATCTCGTCACGGCCCGGGTCGAGGCGGCTATCCGCCGCGCGCTCACCGGTGACCTCCCCGGCTCATTCACCGTCGAGGTGCCCTGTCACAGCCCGGAGACCGCCCGCTGGTTCGACATGCTGATCTCCTCCCGCCTGGACCAGGACGGCCGAAACGCGGGCGCCACCATCACCCTGTCCCTGGCCCGCTCGCAGGCGCGGGCCCTGCTCACGGCGGGCGAACCCGGCCCCGGCGAGCCCGGACGTGACCTCATCAGCGGAATGGCGGACCGGCTGGCCGCCGTCAGTGACCTGCTGGAAGTCACCGCGACCCGGGCCCCCGCCCCCATCGGCGGCCAGCTTCAGCAGGCCATCGACGAGCTGACCACCGTCATCCGGGATGCGCGCACCGCCAGTCCCCAACCCCGGCCGTAACGGGAGGTGAGGCACACGCCGTATCTTCCTGAGCCGACCGGCCCAGACCCGGTCGGCATCACGTCCCTGTGGCTGACCGACGCTTCCCGTCCCGACCCTTGGGCCACGGGGGTGACGGCACGAGAGCTGATGGTCTCCCTGTGGTACCCGGCGGCGACGCCGGACGGGCCACGAGCCCAGTACATGACGGCCGCCGAGTCCGAACTCCAGCTCACGAGCCGGGGCATCACCGGCGTGCCGCCGGACATGCTGAGCACGGTCCGGACCAACGCGGCCGACGGCGCCGAGCCGGCCGGGCCCCAGCACGGCCTCCCCCTGGTCGTGCTCTCACCCGGCTTCACCAGTTCCCGCAGCACGCTCACGGCCCTGGCCGAGGAACTGGCCAGCCACGGCTACGTCGTGGCCGGGATCGATCACACCTACGAGAGTTACGCCACCGCCTTTCCCGACGGGCGGGTCACGACCTGCCTGGCCCGCGAGGCACGCCAGCGGGGATCCTGGGCCAAGGACACGGTGGTGGCGGGGCGGGCCGCCGATGTGTCCTTCGTGCTCGGCGAGCTGACCGGCCCGTCCCCGGCCTGGCCGGGCGCCACGCTGATCGACCGGTCCCGGATGGCGATGGCTGGTCACTCCCTGGGCGGGGCCGCCGCCATCGCCGCCCTGCTGACCGACTCCCGCATCCGCGCGGGCATCGACATGGACGGCTCCACCGCCGCCCCGATCCCCGACCGCGGCCTGTCCCGGCCGTTCCTGTCCCTGGGCAAGCAGTCCAACTACACCCCGGGCCACGACAGCGCCGTGGCCCCCGGGACCCGGGACGGGAAACTCCGGCGCGGGGGCGTGACCACCTGGGAGCGGGACTGGGCCCGCCTGACCGGCTGGAAGCGGTGGCTGGTGGTGGGCGGCGCGGTGCACGCTTCCTTCACCGACCTGGCCCTGCTGGCCGATCAGAGCGGCATCGATCTCGGCGCCGGCCTGTCCGGGGCCCGGTCGCTGGACATCACTCGCGCCTACGTCCGGGCCTTCTTCGACCAGGACCTGCGGGGCAGGCCGCAAGCCCTGCTGGACCAGCCGTCACCGCGCTATCCCGAAGTCACGTTCTGCTGCCCGTAGGGCAGCAGAGTTAGCTGGGTCGGGCCGATTTTTACTCTCAGTCACGAGTTGGTGAAGACAGGCGGATCCGTTCATCACTTTCTGTGATTGAGTGCTACCTTTCGGTGACGCTAAGTAGTAGCAGCTTCCTTCACGGAGTGCTCCGCCACCGGTATCGCCGAGCTGATCGGCGTGACGCTCTGAGTACCGGCGTCACCGTGACGATCCCTGGAGGGGACCCCAAGTGTTCGGAAAGAACTATGTCGGGCAGCTGATCAACCGCAGCGCCGAGAACGAGGCGGACCGCCGCCGGTTCCTGCGCAGCGCCAGCGCCGCGGGCCTGGGCGTGGTGGGCGCGGGCCTGCTGGCCGGCCTGCCC
>DASXJM010000603.1:0-2250 GCA_036497405.1 Streptosporangiaceae bacterium
ACTGGCTCCAGCCCGGGCCGTGGCCCTGGGCTGCGACCGGCCGGCCGCGGGCGGCCCGGCCGCGGACCGTGGTGGCGCGGGCGGCGGCGTCATCCAGGGGTCGCCGATCATCGCGTCCGGAGCCGCCGTGGCCTGGGGGTCGCGCCGGTGGCCGGTGGAGCGCCGGTAGCGGCCATAGGCGCGGACCAGGGCCACGTTGGCCAGGACGAGCAGGACCAGTTCGGCGGTCAGCACGTGGTTGGCCAGGATCCTGGACACGATCATCGGGCTGGCCGCGGTGGCCGCGGACGGGGCCGCGCCGTCGGCGGCCAGCGCGGGTCCAGCCCCCAGGACGGCGGGAACGCCGGTCAGGACGAGCGTCACGGTGATGGCCCGGATGAAGCCGCGTGGCACCCAGCGGGAGCCCTGATCAGAATCTGTCATTTCCGCCGTCCCGGGGAGGACACACCGGCCCTGGTGCGGGACGGGCCGGTTCGATGAGCCGATATTGACAGATAACGAAAGCGCATACGGCGCGGTTCAGAAATTCAGGGAAAAGAAGTTATTCCGGGGCCGAATCTGAAGCCGCACACCCCCAGCGAAGACCTCTGGCGCCGCCCCAACGGTCATGATTAAGAGCCAATGACCAGGCAGTATGTCGAACAAGCGGCCACCCTCGTGCGTATCTCGGGGCTATCACGACGTGGCGGTTTGGCTTTCGGAGCTCCTTCACCGGAGAGCCCAATAGCATAAGGGCAAGCAGTTAACCACCTTCGAAATAAATATGTAAGGTCTATTTTCTGGCTCACGCGCCGGTTCGGGTCACGCCCCCGTCGACGTGCAGGATCTGGCCGGTGATGAAGCCGGCGTCGTCCGAGACCAGAAAGGCCAGGGCGCCGGCCAGGTCGGCCGGGACCGCCGGGCGCTTGATCGTCTGCATCGACCGCAGCCGGCCGAGCGTCTGCTCCGCGGTCGCCCCGCTGGGCCGGGCCCGGGTCCGGAAACCTTCGGTGTCGACGATGCCGGGGGCGATCGCGTTGACCGTGATCCCGGTGTCGCCCAGCTCGTTGGCCAGGGCCCGGGTCAGCGCGTGCACGCTGCCCTTGCTGGTCAGGTAGGCCAGGTCCCGGACCTGAAGCAGCGTGTTGCCCGAGCCGGTGTTGACGATGCGGCCCCAGCCCGCGGCCGCCATCGCGGGCGCGAACGCCTGGGCCAGCAGCAGCATGGCCTCGACGTTGACCGCCTGCACCTGGCGCCACTGTTCCACGGTCACGGTGGCCAGGGCGGTGGCCGGGAAGATCGCGGCCGTGTTGACCAGGATGTCGGCCCGGCCGAAGCGCTCGATGGCGGTGGCGGCCGTGGCCGCGATCTGCTCGGGACGCCCGAGGTCGCAGGTCAGGCCCAGCTTCTGTCCGGGACCGGGCAGGTCCCGGATCCGGCCGGCCGGGTCGTTGATGTCGACCGCGACCACGGTGGCGCCGTCGGCGGCCAGCCGCTGGCAGTAGGCCCAGCCGATGCCGCGGGCGGCTCCGGTGACCACGGCGGTCTTGCCGGTCAGGGCGGTCATCGGGAGACCTTGAGCCCGAGCTGGCTGGCGACCCCGAAGTAGTCCTCCAGGTGCCAGGTCTGGACGATCCGGCCGCCGGCCAGCTGGTGGAAGTCCGCGGCCCGGATCTCGATCGGCCGGCCGGTGCCGGGTACCCCGAGCAGCTCGCCGCTGTGGGTGCCCCGGGCGACCGAACGCACCGCCACCAGGTCGCCGGCCACCACGACGTCCTCGATGCTGATGGTCAGGCCGGTGAACACGGCCCGCAGGTGGGCCACGGTGGCCTTCCACCCGGCGGCGCCGGGGCCGGTCGGCAGGGGTGGGATGGCTTCCCAGTCAGGGGCCAGCGCCTGGTCCACCAGCGTGGTGTCGCCGGTGGCCACGGGCTCGTACATGCGCCGGACGATGGTCTCGGCCTCAGCGGTGTCGGTCATGCTCCGACGCTAGGAGCGGGCTGGGGTCGGCGTCCAAGTCCTGTTCCTGATCAGGTGATACGAATCAGGCATCAGAACAGGTCAGAGGCTTTCTGCTGGAGGCCGCGGCCGGGAGAGACATACGATCGAGGCATGACCGATCCGGAGCCCCCGGCCGATCTCGACCTGCGGCTGGTGCGCTACTTCACCGTGGTCGCCCAGCACCGGCACTTCGGCCGGGCCGCGGCCGAGCTGCGCGTGGCCCAGCCGTCGCTGAGCCGGCAGATCCGCCAGCTGGAGGTCCAGCTCGGG
>DASXJM010000604.1:0-3904 GCA_036497405.1 Streptosporangiaceae bacterium
CCGACTCGAACAGGCCGAGAACGTGTTCCGCGCAGGTGGCCGCCCACAGCGCCAGCAGCCGATGGTCGGGGTCGGTGAGCGTCCCGCCCCGGCGGACCGTCACCAGACGGGCATCCCGGACCTTGGGCAGGATCACGGCCGAACCTCTCCCCGGGGCAATGTCACAGCCGGAGGTGAAACCGGCAAATACGAGACATGTCCATTGAGGCTAATCCGCCGCAAACTGACCTGGGCGCGTTCACCAGCGCCACCGGACGCGCGGTCGAGGAGGGCGGGGCCGACAAGCCCCGCTACCGGCGTTACCAGTACGACCTCATCATCCCGCACTGCGGCCGCAGCGTGCTGGAGGTGGGGGCCGGGCTGGGGGAGTTCGCGGCCCAGCTCACCGACCGGGACCGGCTGGTGCTGACCGACGTCGACCCGGGCGCGGTCGAGCTGCTCAAGGCCCGGTTTCCCGAGGCCGAGGTCGACCTGTTCGACCTGACCGCCGAGCCGGTCCTGGGCCTGCCGGTCGAGACGGCACTGGCCATCAACGTGCTGGAGCACTTCGAAGACGACGCCGGGGTGCTGGCCCAGCTGGCCGGGTCGGTGGTGCCGGGCGGGACGATCGTGGTCTGGGTGCCCGCCCACGAATTCCTGTTCAGTGACTTCGACCGCCGGGTCGGGCACATCCGCCGCTACACCCCGGCCAGCCTGCGCCGGACCGCCGGGCGGGCCGGGCTCGACTGCGAGCTGGTGCGGTCGGTGAACCTGCTCGGCGGGCTGGCCTGGTGGGCGGCGATGCGGGCGGGCGGCGCGGCCAAGCCGAACACCGGCGCGGTCGGCCTGTACGACCGTTTCCTGGTCCCGGCCACCCGGGTCATCGACCGGGTCCTGCCCGTTCACTTCGGCCAGTCGGTGCTGGCGGTGCTCCGCGTGCCCGGAGGACCGCGCTGACGGGCGGTGGGCCCGCAACGGGGATTGGCGTTTCACCATCACGGCGGACGGTGCTGGGGGCCGGGCTGCTGGCCGGGGCGGGGGCGGCGGGACTTCGGCTCTCCGGGATCGGCGGGCCGACGCACCACCCGGCGGGCGACGGGGCCGCCACGACCTGGGCCGCCAGCACGGAGACGTCGGCCGGGGGATCGGGTTTCAACCGCGGGTGGCTGTTCGGCGGCGAGTACACCCCCGGCGCCGAGCGTGCCAGCCACGACGACCGTGCCTTCACGCCGATGACGTTGCCGCACACGGTGGTCCCGCTGTCGTGGGGGAACTGGGACCCGGCCAGCTGGCAGAAGGTATGGATCTACCGCCGTCACTTCGACGGCTCGGCCCTGGCCCACGACCGGGTGTTCGCCGATTTCGACGGGGTCATGACCAACGCCGTGGCCGTGCTCAACGACCAGGTCGCCGGGTCCCACACCGGCGGCTACCTGCCCTGGTCGGTGGAGCTGACCGGTCACCTGGCCCGCCGCGGCAACGTGCTGGCGGTGGTGGTCGACGCCCGGAACCTGCCGGTGCCGCCGTCGGCCCCCGGGTGCACGCCCGGGCACATCGACTACCTGCAGCCGGGCGGGATCTACCGCGACGTGGCACTGCGCACGGTCCCGCCGGTCTTCCTGGCCGACGTGTTCGCCCGCCCGGCCGGCGTACTGACCGGCCAGCCCCGGGTGGACGTGCAGGCCACCATCGACGCCGCGGCCGCTCCGGCCGGTCCCGCCCAGCTCACCGCCGAGCTGCTGGACGGGACCCGGCGGCTGGCCGCCACCAGCGGCCCCGCCCGGCCGGCGGCCGGCACCACCACGGCCACGCTGACCCTGACCAACCTGGGCCCGGTCACCCTGTGGTCCCCGGGCACGCCCAAGCTGTACACCGTCCGGGTCACCGTGTCGGTTCCCGGCGGTACCCCCCACACGCTGGCCCGCCGGATCGGGTTCCGGGAGGCGGTGTTCCAGCCCGACGGGTTCTACCTCAACGGCCAGCGGCTCCAGCTCTTCGGCCTGAACCGGCACCAGCTCTTCCCGTACCTGGGGATGGCTGCCCCGGCCCGGCTGCAGCGCCGCGACGCCGAGATCCTCAAGAACGAGCTGAACTGCACCATGGTGCGCTGCTCGCACTACCCGCAGTCGCCGCACTTCCTGGACGCCTGCGACGAGCTCGGCCTGCTGGTCTGGGAGGAGACACCGGGCTGGCAGCACCTGGGCGGGGAAGCCTGGCAGGACCTGGTCCTGCAGAACGTCCGCGACATGGTGATCCGGGACCGCAACCGGCCATCGGTGATCGTCTGGGGCACCCGCCTCAACGAGACCGCGGACAGCCCGGGCCTCTACGCGCGGACCCGGCAGCTGGCCCGGGAACTGGACGGGTCCCGGCCGTCGTCGGGGACGATGACCCGGCACTCGACCCGGGACTGGAGCGAGGACGTCTTCGCGTTCGACGACTACCGCATGATCGACGGGCAGGCGGCGCCGCGGCCGCCCCTGGCCGGGGTGCCGTACCTGGTCACCGAGGCGGTCGGGGTGCTCAACGGCCCGCCCCGCTACCGCTGGGCCGACCCCGGCGGCCGGCTGGCCGGGCAGGGGTTGCTGCACGCCGGGGCCCACAACACGGCGCAGTCGGACCCGCACTACGCGGGCCTGCTGGCCTGGTGCGCGGTCGACTACGCCTCCCTGAACGGCGGCGACCGCGTCTGGGACCACCTGAAGACCCCCGGCGTCATCGACAGCTTCCGGGTCGCCAAACCGGGGGCCGCGTTCTACCAGTCTCAGCTGGACCCGGGGGAGGGGCCGGTGATCCTGCCCGCGTTCTGCTGGGGACCCGGCCGCGGCGGGCCGGACCAGGCCGCGATCATCTTCACCAACTGCGACCGGGTCGAGATCTACATCGGCGGCCAGCACGCCGCGACCGGCCTGCCGGACCGGCAGCGGTTCGCCGGCCTGAACCATCCGCCCGTCTTCGCCGACCTCACCGTGGGCGGCGGCCGGTCCCTGCTGCCCGGGCTGCCGGAGGTGCGGGTCCTGCCGGACCTGCGCATCGACGGCTACCTCGACGGCAGCAAGGTGGCGACCACGACCATGTCGGCCGACCCGTCGCTCGACCGGCTCAGCCTGACCGCCGACCACACCGCGATCGAGGCGGACGGCTCCGACGCGACCAGGATCACCTTCCGCGCCACCGACGCCCACGGCCACCACCGGCGCGGCGTGGCCGGGAACGTTACCCTGGCCGTCACCGGCCCCGCCGACCTGATCGGGGACAACCCGTTCCCGTTCGGGGTCTACGGGCCGGTGGGCGGGGCGTTCATCCGCTCCCAGCCCGGCCGGGCCGGGCTGGTCACGGTCAGCGCCACCCATCCCGCCCTCGGCCGGGCCACGGTCCAGATCAGGTCAGGCCAGTTCAGCTCCGGTGAGCCGGACCGGCAGTGACTCCAGGCCGTTCATCAAGCTGACCGGCCGCCAGCGCAGGTCCTGGCTGGGCCCCGCCAGCGCCAGCTCCGGATAGCGGGGGAGCAGGGCCCCCAGGGCGACCTCGGCCTCCATCCGGGCCAGGGGAGCGCCCAGGCAGTGGTGCACGCCGTGACCGAAAGCCACGTGGCCGCTGGTGTCCCGGCCGAGGTCGAGCCGGTCCGGGGCCGGATACTGGCCCGGGTCGCGCCCGGCGGCACTGAGCGCGATGAAGACCCATTCGCCGGCCGGGATCGCCACCCCGCCGAGGGTCACCGCTTCGGTGGTGAACCGGTCGTTGGCGTGGTTGACCGGGCTGGTGAACCGGAGCAGCTCTTCGACCGCGGCCGGGAGCAGCGAGAGGTCGGCGCGGAGCCGGGCCAGTTCCCCGGGGTGGGTCAGCAGGGCCAGGGTGCCGGAGGCGATCAGGTTGACGGTGGTGTCGAACCCGGCCATGACCAGCAGGTAGACCGTACCCAGCA
>DASXJM010000605.1:0-5994 GCA_036497405.1 Streptosporangiaceae bacterium
CCGCTGCTGCTGTACTTCACGTCGGGCACCACGGCCCAGCCCAAGCTGGTCCAGCACACCCACGCCTCTTACCCGGCCGGGCACCTGTCGACGATGTACTGGATCGGGCTCCAGCCCGGTGACGTGCACCTGAACATTTCCTCGCCCGGGTGGGCCAAGCACGCCTGGAGCAATGTGTACGCGCCCTGGAACGCGGGCGCGACCGCGCTGATCTTCGGCTATGACCGGTTCTCGGCCGACCAGTTGCTGCGGGTGCTGGGCGAGGAGGGGGTGACCACGTTCTGCGCGCCGCCGACCGTGTGGCGGATGCTGATCCAGGCCGACCTGGCCGGGGCCGACGTGAGCGCGCTGCGCGAGTGCCTGGGGGCCGGGGAACCGCTCAACCCGGAGGTCATCGAGCAGGTCCGGCAGGCCTGGAACATCACCGTGCGGGACGGCTACGGCCAGACCGAGACCACCGCGCAAGTGGGAAACACCCCCGGCCAGCCGGTCCGGCCCGGGTCGATGGGGCGCCCGCTGCCCGGGTACGAGGTGACCCTGGTCGACCCGGTCAGCGACGAGCCCGCGGCCGAGGGCGAGATCTGCCTGGACCTGAGCCGGCGGCCGCTCGGCCTGATGACCGGCTACCTGGGCCGCCCGGAGCAGGACGCCGAGGCCATGCGGGGCGGTTACTACCACACCGGCGACGTCGCGGCCCGGGACGAGGACGGCTACATCACCTACGTGGGCCGGACCGACGACGTGTTCAAGGCCAGCGACTACCGGATCAGCCCGTTCGAGCTGGAGAGCGTGCTCATCGAGCATGAGGCGGTGGCCGAGGCGGCGGTGGTGCCGTCGCCGGACCCGGTGCGGCTGGCCGTGCCCAAGGCCTACGTGGCCCTGGTGGCCGGGGTGGTGCCCTCGGCCGAGGTGGCCCAGTCGATCATCGCGTTCAGCCGGGACCGGCTGGCCCCGTACAAGCGGCTGCGGCGGATCGAGTTCGCCGAGCTGCCCAAGACGATCTCCGGGAAGATCCGCCGGGTCGAACTGCGCCTGCAGGAGGCCGGGCGCACGGCGGGCGGCCCCCCGCCAACCAAGGACCCGGACGGCATCGGCGGCCCGTTCCGGGCCGCCCCCTCCCCCCGCGGCACCACCGAGTTCTGGGAGGAGGACTTCAGCTGGTGATGTCGACCACGAACGTGCCCCGGGCCGTGTGCCCGTGGTACGTCACGGTGGCGGTGATGGTGGCCGGCCCGGACCCCACGGCGCGCAGGACCGAGCCGTGGGCGCTCACCACGTCCGGCTGGTCGCTGGTGTAGCGGACGGCCATCCCGGCCGGAAGCGGCGTGCTCTGCCCCTTGGTGATGTAGCCGTACAGGCTCTGATCGGACAGGGACACGGTGACCTGCGGCTGGATGCTGGACCCAGCCGGGAAGAACACCCGCTGGGCCACGCCGCCGGCCGCATCACCGGGCAGCACCGGTTGCACGGTGACCACCGAGGGCACCGGCCGCAGTGCGCCGGTGACGGTGATTAGGTGCTGCTCGGCCACGTCCGCGCTGGACGAGCCGAGCTGCAGGCCGTAGTGGCCGTCGTTGACCACGTACCGGTTGGTGCTCTCGTCGAAGAACGCCAGGCTGGGTAGCTTGACCGCGAACGTCAGCCGCCGCGTCTGCCCCGGGGCCAGGGCCACCTTCTGGAAGGTCAGCAACCGTTTGGCCGGGAGCTGCTGCGCTGCCGGGGCGCCGGGAGTGGCGGCGTAGAGCTGAGCGACCGTGGCGCCGGGCACCCGGCTGGTGTTGGTGACGTCCGCGCTGACGGTCACGGTGTCGTTGGCGTCGGCGCGGGACCGGCTGACGGCCAGGTGCGAGTACCGGAAGCTGGCGTAGCTGAGCCCGTACCCGAACGGCCAGCTGACGGCGCCGGTGAAGTACTGGTAGGTCCGGCCGTCCGTGGTGGCCGTGGGGCGGATGTTGTAATCGGTGATCGGGGGCAATTGGCTGGCGTCCGCGTACCAGGTGAACGGCAGGTGCCCGCTCGGGCTGACCCGGCCCAGCAGGACGTCGGCCAGAGCCGTGCCCTGGCGCTGGCCGTTGTACGAACTCCACAGCAGCGCCGGGCTGCTGCCCGCGAACGAGCTGGTGTCGACCTCGCCCATGGTCTCCAGGTAGACCACGGTGTCCGGGTTGGCCGCCTCGACCTGGCTGATCATCGCGGCCTGGGCCCCGGGCAGCGCCAGCGAGGTGCGGTCGTTGGCCTCCGACCCGGTGGTCTGGTCGGTGCCGGCCACGACCACCACCGCGTCGTAGTTCTTCGCGGCGGCCACCGAGGCCGGGTCGACCGTGGTCAGCGTGGTCCCGGTGGTGCCACCGGTGACGCCCGGGTACCAGTCGACCTGGGCCTGCGGGTCGATGGCCTGCACCGCGGCCTTGACGCCCTGGTAGCTGTCGACGTTGTTGGCGGTACCGGCGGCAGCCTGAATGCTGGAGTAGCCACCCAGGTACAGCGACTGCGGGTGCGCGTAGTAGCCGATGACCGCGAGTTTGTACGGACCCGAATGCGGGATCTTCAGCGGCAGCAGGGGGCTCGGGGCGCCGGCGGGTCCGGCGGCGGGTGAGTTCTTCAGCAGCACCAGGCTCTGATCGGCGCTCTGCCGGGCCTGCTCCAGCCGCTGCGGGGTCTCGGTGATCGCGCGGTTGGCGTCGCTGTTGACCCAGGTGGTGCCGCCCAGCTCGGCCCGGGCCCGGGCCACCCAGGGCACCTCGGACTCGGCGTCGAACTCGCCGGTCTCGATCCGGGCCGTGAACAGCCGGACGGCCGAGGTGTCAACGTCCCCGATGTTGTAGGTGTCGGTCAGCGTCTGGATGTTCTGGGTCAACGCGGTGGGGATGGTGTTCCCGTAGTCGTAACCGTCGTGGTATCCGGCGTTGCAGTCCAGATCCTCGCCGGCCGAGTTGGCGTAGGCCGAGCGCGTGTACTGGTTCACCGGAGTGGACGAGTTCGGCGGTACCCAGTCGTGCCCGGCCTGCATGATGTAGACGGCGTCGCAGTCCGAGGTGAAGTAGCCGCCGAAGCCGAACGTCTCCCGGGCCAGCTCCTGGGACAGCTGCACGTTGGCCGGTGACGGGATGCCGTTCACCTCGTTGTACGAGCTCATGATCGAGCCCGGGTGGCTCTGGGCGATGATCTGCGCGAACTGCTCCGTGTAGTACTCGCGCAGCGTGCGCTGGTCCATGTCGGAGCTGCCGGTCAGGCGGGAGTCTTCGGTGTTGTTGGCGGCGTAGTGCTTGAGCGTGGCCAGGGCCTGGTAGTAGCCGTGCGCCGACGGCGGCAGCTGGCCCTGCTGATTCTCGCCCTGCAGGCCGTCCACGTACTGGGAGGCCAGATCGGCGGTGAGAGTGGGGTCTTCACCCCAGGTCTCATCGTTACGGCCCCAGCGCGGGTCACGGGACAGGTTGACGGTCGGGGCGTAGAAGTCCAGGTTCTCGGTGTTGCCCGGCGACACCTCACGGGCCTCGGCCCCGATCTGCCGGGCCTCGTCGTAGACCAGATCCGGATCCCAGGTGCTGCCCATGGACAAGTCTGACGGATACGACGTGGTGTTGGTCAGGGTGGTGGCGTTACCACTCGGGGTCAGGGTGGACGCGTTGACGCCGTGATTGGACTCGTTCCACCAGCCCCAGGCGGCCACGCCCAGGCTCGGGATCGCGGGGGCCTGGCTGCTGTCCATCTGCGCGGCCTTCTCGGCGGTCGTCATCCGGGAGACCAGGTCAGCGGCGCGTTCAGCCGGGCTGTAGGCCCGGTTCAGGTAGATGGGCGCGGTCTGGGCCTCGGCGCGGGCGGACGGATCGCCGAGGCCGCCATGGGCCGGCAGAGTGGCCAGCAGCGCGGCTGGGACCGCGACCGCCACCGAAGCTGCCATCGCCGTGTACCTGAGCACCCGGGCGGGCCGGGACCGCAGACTCCCGAAACTCATCAGGCCTCTTTTCGGGCCGCATCGTCGCGATGCCACCATCAGCCGGAGGACGCGGGCCGTGGCTCGGCAACGTCCGGCCGGACCCGCAATATCATCAAGCTACGAGCCTGATTCACCGGAAGTCAACGATCGAATGTTCGAAAGTTTCCGATACTTTGTCGAGGAGTGGGGCGCAGGACGGCTGTGGGCCGGTGGACTCGGGGTGGGACGGCTGGTGGCGGCCGAGGCCGGGCGAGCCACCCGGCTGGGACGGGGGCGAGGCCGGTCAGCTGGTGACGTCGGCGCTGGTCAGGCGGGCCCAGGCCAGGGTGGCGGCCAGCACCAGGTAGACCGCGAACGACAGCAGGCCCTTGAGCAGGGTCCCGCCGTCGATGGGGACGCGCAGCAACGCGTCGAACATCGTCCACCAGTGGGTCGGCAGGTACGGCTGGATGACCGCGAACTGGGGCACCTGGTCGGCGACCTCGCTGGCCACCACGAAGATGGCCAGCGCGGCGATGGCCCCGATGGCGTGCTCGGTCAGGGTGGAGAAGGCCAGGCCGATGGCGCCCAGGGCGGCCATGGCGGCCGAGACGTAGAGGGCGACCAGGACCAGCCGGAGGATGCCTGCGGCCAGCGAGACCGTGGTGCCCGACAGCAGCGTGACCGGGCCGATGGGGAACAAGATGACCCCCACGACCAGGGCCACCACCGCGACCTCGAACGTCACGGCCAGGGCGAACACCACGATCGAGGCGTACTTGACCGCGAGCAGCCGGGTCCGGCCGGCCGGCACGGCCAGCAGGTAGCGGAGGGTGCCGTAGCCGGATTCGCCCGCGATCGAGTCGCCGGCGATGACCGCCACCGCTACCGGCATGACCAGCGTGAGCAGGATGCTGAGGGCGATGAAGCTGAGGAAGATGCCGTTGCCGGTGAGCTGGGTGACGAAGGCCAGGCCGCCGTTGCCGTCCCCGCCGCCCCGGTGCGGGTGTGAGGCCAGCCGCAGCCCGACCCCGATGAGGATCGGGAACAGGCCCACCACGCCGAGCAGGATCAGGTTGCGGCGGCGGCCGAACACCTGGCGCAGCTCGGACCGGAAGAAGCGGAGCCAGGCCCGGGGCGCCCCGGGGGCGGCTCCGGCCGCCGGAACCGGGAAGGCGCTGGCCGGGCCGGTGGTCGCGGTGTCAGCCATCGACGTCGTAACCCTCTCCGGTCAGCCCGACGAACAGGTCTTCCAGCGACGGGGACAGGACGGCCAGGCCCCGGACCCCGACGCCGGCGTGGACCAGGTCGGCACAGATCTTTTCCACCGGGAAGTCGCCCAGCTGGGCGCTGACCTCGGCCTCGGCCACCTGGGGGTCGGGCAGCCCGAGTTGGCGCAGGACCGCGGCGGCGGCGGCCGGGTCGCCGGTCTCGACCCGGACCC
Organism: Streptosporangiaceae bacterium; assembly: GCA_036497405.1. Classification (GTDB taxonomy): domain Bacteria; phylum Actinomycetota; class Actinomycetes; order Streptosporangiales; family Streptosporangiaceae; genus Bog-532. Next base: position 5,361 of record DASXJM010000605.1, read on the forward strand.
GGGCCGAGCCGGTGTGGCGCAGCTCGTCCAGCGAGCCCTGGAACACCAGCCGCCCGGTGCGCATCACGCCCACGTGCGAGCACACCTGCTCGACCTCGGCCAGCAGGTGGGAGGACACGAACACGGTGATGCCGTCGGCCGCGATCTCGCGGATCAGCGCGCGCACCTCGCGGGTGCCCTGCGGGTCCAGGCCGTTGGTCGGCTCGTCCAGGACGATCAGCTCGCGCGGCATGAGCAGGGCGGCCGCGATGGCCAGCCGCTGCTTCATGCCCAGGGAGTAGTTGCGGTAGCGCTTGCCCGCCGCGGCCAGCAGGCCGACCCGGTCCAGGGCCCCGTCGATGCGGGCGGTGGCGGTGCGCCCGGTGGCGGCGCGGTCGGCGGCGTCGACCCGGGCCAGGTTGTCGCGGCCGCTCAGGAACGGGTAGAAGGCCGGGCCTTCGATCAGCGCCCCGACCCGGGGCAGCACCTGGACCGCCCCGGACGGCATCGGGACGCCGAGCAGCTCGGCCTGGCCGCTGGTGGGGTAGGCCAGGCCGAGCAGCATCCGGATGGTGGTGGTCTTGCCCGACCCGTTGGGGCCGAGGAAGCCGTAGACCGACCCGCGCGGCACGGCCAGGTCGACGTGGTCCACGGC
>DASXJM010000606.1:0-11906 GCA_036497405.1 Streptosporangiaceae bacterium
GGCCGGGGAGGCGGTTTGTTTTCTGTGGCACTGTCCCGCGGGTCACCCCGGGTCGGTGTTACCGACCACCCTGCCCTGCGGAGCCCGGACCTTCCTCGCCGCTGTGACACGGCGCGGCCGCCCGGCCGACTCGCTCGCCACGGTAAGGGTATTCGTTTCCGAGCCAACAGGCATCCGGTTGGCGGCTTGGCCGGGCTGTATCAGGATGGCTCGCGCTCACTCTGAGAGGTCAAACGACCAGACGAGGGAGTGAGCAGGATGAGCAGACGACTGGACGAGGAATCGCCGAAGGTCCCTTCAGAGACGCGGGCTCTGGCCCGGCTGCGCCAGCACATCGAAACGGGCGAGCTCGAGGCGGTGTCCGGTGCCCTACCGGGATTCCCCCGCTATCTCGTGACGTTCATGAGGTCCCAGACCGGCACGGCGATCCGGTCGGCCACCGTGGTCAGCGTCACCAACCAGGCCTCGCGGCCCAACCTGGTGACGGTCAGCTGGTTCGTGGGTTTCACCGACAACAGCTCCCCGGCCGGGACCGCGTCGATGATCATTCCGCCGGACTTCCAGGTCGACTTCGGGTCACGCAGCCTGAACGGTGAGCTGACCGTGGTCAACGCGGTCCCGGCTCCGGAACTGACCTTCGCCGAAGGCCGGGCCATCATCAGCTCGCGGCTACCGGAAATCGGCGTGAGCGCCCGGCTGTACTACACCAGCGGCGACCAGGACGAGCAACTCCTGGCCATCAGTGATTCCAGCGTGGTCGTGTTCGGCCAGGGCAACCACGGCGCCTGATCACGCCGCGAGCCCCGGGCATTTGCCCAGGACGCCAACGCCAGCGCTCAGTCAGGACGGGGGAAGCCGGTAGACCGACACATGCGAGTCGGACTCGGCGGTGAACTGGGTGCCTTGCCAGTCGGCGTGGCGGGACTCCAGGGAGAAGCCGGCCAGCTGGCCCATGAGATCGAGCTCGGCGGGCCAGATGTAGCGGTGCGGGCTCCGGGACAGGTAGGCCTGGCGGCTGGCATCGAAGTGAAAGTGGTAAGAGATCAGGTGCTGCTGGACCACGTCGTAGCTGTCGACGCCGATGTAGCCCGGTTGGTTGTGGAACACCACGGCGTCCCTCCCGGGCGGCATCGAGCGCAGCTCAGGCAGGCCCAATTCGATCACGAACCGGCCGCCGGGAACGAGGTGGCGGGCGGCGTTACGGAAGCATTCGACCTGCTCGGCCTGGGTGAGCAGGTTGCCGATGGTGTTGTAGACCAGGTAGACGAGGGTGAATTCGCCCGGGGCCCGGGTGGTGGCCATGTCGCCGGTGAGCACCGGGACGACCTCTTCGCCGGCCTTCTCGCGCAGCCGGGCCAGCATGGGCCCGGACAGCTCGATGCCGGTGACCGGCACCCCGCGCTCGGCCAGCGGGATCGCCACCCGTCCGGTCCCGACCGCGAACTCCAGGGCCCGCCCGGACCCGGCCAGGGCGGCCAGCCGGTCCACGATCGGCCCCAGCACCTCCGGGGCGAACATCCCGCGGTCGTCGGTGTCGTAGCGCTGGGCCGTCTCGGTGTTCCAGATGTCCTCTTGACGCATGCCGCCCAGGATCCCGGCCCTGGCCTGCGGCGTCCAGCCGTTTTCGGCTTTCCCGCGGCCGGCATCAATGGTGAGCACTTAGGGCGACGGGAAATAGACCATCCCTTCGTACTCGGTATTTTCATAACGCTCTGCTATTGACTGCCGCCATTCGCTACGCGCTTAGAACACGTAGTAATACGTATAGCGCAGGAAATATGTCGTAGATCAGACTGGTGGCCATATACATATACCGCCATCCAGGAGCGTGCGAGTGAGTCTGACCGGGTGGATGCTGGTCGGCGGCGACGCGGTCGTGGCGGCGCTGCTGGTGCGCAGTTCTGCCCTGAAGGCTGTGACGCCCGATGTCATCGCCGATGCCCTGGCGGAACTGTCTCGCGGGCGCTGGCGCCCCTCGGCAAGGGCGATGCGAGCCGTCGCCGGAATCGAGTTGACCGCAGCATTGGCCATCACCGCCCCATCCCTGCGCGTCGCCGCCTGGGTCATCACCGGGCTGCTGGGGATCTCTTTCGTGGTGCTGGGTACGGCCGGCCTGCTCACAGGAAGCACTCGGCCGTGTGGCTGCTTCGGAGCTGAGAGCGAGCGCCCGCTGGGGGTGCCCAGCGTGCTCGCGGGCAGCGCGTTTCTCGCGCTGGCCGCGATCAACATCGCCGATGCGGGCGACGCCGGTATGACCGGCGCCCACGTGGGCGTGGCTGTGGTGGCTGCCGTCATCGTACTGACGTGGACGCTGGCCGCACACCGCCGGGAAGCGATGGCAATGATCAGCACCGGAAGGCTGGCGCCGTGATGTACGTAGTCGCACTCGTCCTGCTGCTGCTGGCCGCGGCGGTCGTCCTGCTCTTCGCGATGATGGGCGAGCTCTCCTCACGCCTGCCCGGGCCGGAGGGAGCAGCGACCGGCCGGCTCGCTCCGGTCGCGGGTTACCGGGAGGACGCGACCAGCAGCGACTGGCCCGAGGAACTCGCGTCTCTGTCACACGAGCCGACCACCGCGCTGCTGGTGCTCAGCCCGATCTGCACCACCTGCGGCAAGGTCGCCGCCTCCCTCACGGCCCGGACGCTGGATGCTCCGGTCGGGCTGGTGATATCCAGCCATGGCCGTTCCCGCGGTGAGGAATTCATCGCCGATCACACTTTGCAGGATTTCCCCTATTTCATCGACGATGGCGGCGTCTGGACGAGCAGCAAGATAGGCATCAATCAGAGCCCGACCGCCCTGTTGTTCAACGAGGGCAAAATCACGGCTGCCTATTCCTTCTCAGACGTTTCCGCCATCTTGCAGATGCTCGGTCACAAGATCACGGAGGATGCGACATGATCAAGCGCCGGTTCGTACGCAAAACGATCCAGGCCAATCCCCTGAGCCCCACGATCGGTGAGGCCAAGGCGGTCAAGACGGGCCGGCGCCGGATCCTGGCCGGTCTCGGCGCCAGTGGCCTGGCCGCCTCGGCCGGGGTGTTCGGCAGCGGGGCGACCGCGAATGCCGCCCCACTGCTGTGCAGCGGCGGCGGCTGCTGCAATCTTGCTCACTGCCCGCCCAATACCAGCTGGTCTTACTGCAACGCTCACGCCTACTACATCTGGTACTGCGATACCGGCGGGACCACCATGTGCGCCTGCTGCGAAACCAAGAACTACGCGCAGTCGGCCGTAACGTGTTACCGGTAGCTAGAGGCTGACGGCAGTGGTGAAATGGCTCGTGATTGCCGTGATCGCGGCGATTCTGCAGGTCTTCAGCCCTTGAGGCCAATCCATGGCCGGGGTCGCCGGCCCGATGCTTCAGCGCGACAAGGCGCAGGGTTCACGCTTCCTGCTCGGGCTGCTCACCGGCGGCTTGGCCGCCTCGGCGGGCTTGGCCGCGCTGGTCTATGCCGCGGGCACCCCCATCTCCAGCCTGGCTCCACCGCGCTACCGGGCAATATTCGCCGCCCTCGTGATAGCGGGATTCGGTCTCGCCGACCTCGCGGGCCGCACGCCGCATGTCTGGCGTCAGGTTTCCCAGCGGCTCGTCCGCGCCCTCCCGCCCGGACGGCTGGGACTGGTCTGGGGCTTCGACCTGTCGCTGCTGTTCACCACCCAGAAGACGACTTCTCTGGCTTGGGCGGCCCTCACCGGGCTCCTGCTCCTGGCACCGTCGGCGGCACTGGTGGCGCTGCTCGCCATGACGCTGGCTGGCACCGCAGCCGTGGCGGTCCGCAGCGCCTCCTGGGGACGGCAGACGGGCAGTTCCGCCATCGGCGACCGCCGACGGCACTGGTTCCTGCCGATGCGGCGCGGCGCCGGAATAGCGCTGCTCCTGCTGGCGGCCTTGACCGCGCTGTGAGCTTCGCACGCTCGGCCCACCGGGACACAGCTCGCCGGGAGGAGGCATGACCGGTTTTCAGCTCACCGACGACAGCCGGGGCCAGGTAGTGGTCACTCGATTCGACTGCCGCACGATACGGAACGTACTCCGTGTCCTGGCCCTGCACCGCCGGGTCAAGCCCGAAGTTCGCCGCAAAGCCCACGGCTATCTGGGCGGGACAACCGTCGTTGCCTGGCGGCGGCGCTCCGTGCTCAGCATCTCGCTGTGGCGAGACCTGTCCAGCATGTACCAGATGGGCCAGGTCGATCGCCATATCCTCGCCGCCCGGGTGCCCGCCCAGCTCAACATCACGACCAGTTGCGGCGTCTACGCCTACAGCGGCGAATGGAAACACCTCATGTTCAGAACGCCAGAGACCGGCGCGCCCGAACCGCTCCACGCGAGCGTTGGCGGTCCGGCCGCATCGACAGGAAGGAAGCCTCCCTCATGACCCGTGGAACCCCGACCGACCGGGGCTATGCGTTCATCGGCGCCAACGACGACGGCACCAGCAACATCTACGTAGCGGCCGGCGTCACCGCCACCGGACATCCCGAGGACATCATCGCCGTCCACTACCGCCGATCGAGCATCGCTCTTGACCATCGGCTGACGATGGTCGCCGCCGGGCCCATGCGCCGCACGACGGAGATCACCCACGTCAACACCGACGCGGACGGGGTCGTGCACATCCGTGGGCACCGCGCCGGGCTGGCCCCCCTGATCGCCGGCCATGACTCCGATGCCGCCGCGAGCCAGGCTGGGTGACTACGCCTCCGCCACCCAGGGCAGGCAGCGACGCCCTGACCAGCGCGCGGGCAGCGGTATCAAGATCGCGGCGTCGTAAGCTCTGGCCAGCATGCCAGCCCGGCTCGAGGTCCGTGAGCGCCGCATCATGGACGCAATGTGGCCCTCGACGGTGCGGGAACTGATGCCGAGTCTGCTGGCAATCTGATTGGTGGTGGCATCCGCGGCGAGCAGAACGAGCACCTCTATTTCCCGGTGAGTCAGGTGCTCGTTGCCGCAGCAGCAGTGGTCATGCCCCGGTGGGAGATCTGGGGAAGCGGGTGTGGTCACGACGGCTTCCAATACTCGCATGATTCAACGTGGTCAAACGGATCGATCGACCCAAACCCCCGTAAATCCCATTAATCAGAGACAAATCGACACATCGATCATGCGTCGAGCATCCCCTGCTGTCAACGGGGAAACGCCAAGGCGAGCCGGTTACGGGCCGGAGCCGTCCAACCAACCTTCGATAAAGAATTAACGAGCCGGAGGGGACGTGACCTCTTCCGGCTGACCGGGGACCTCGGCCGTCGCACCTTCGGGCGACGGGTCCTCGGCCGGCCCGCGCCGGGACGTCGGCGCGGCGAAGGCCAGGCCCGCGGCCAGGCAGGCGAACGGCACCACCGGGAGCACGTAGCGGTAGTCGAAGTCGGCCACCATGATCGGGAACACCAGCAGGGCCAGCGAGCACACGAACGGCATGATGGTCGGGCCGTCGCGCCAGCGGCCGAACCGGAACTTGCCGTCCCGGCGGCGCAGCGGGATCAGGGCGAGCAGGCCGATGAGCAGGATCACCCCGAACAGCGGCCCGTACAGGTAGAAGATCCGCTGGTAGCCGGCGATCAGCTGAGCGAACGGCTTGACCATCCGGCCCAGGCCCTGGCGCCCGTAGGCGCGGATGTCCCCCGAGGCGGTGCCGCCCTTGATCCAGCTGTGGTGCGGGGGCACCCAGTTCGGCTTGGTGTGGAAGTAGTAGTCGTAGATCGTGCCCGAGCTGGGGTACGGATGGCGTTTCCAGTCGACCGACAGCATCACGCCCCGCAGTACCGCGTGCGCGTAGCTGACCGGCTGGGCCTTGATCGCGTCCAGGGCGAACTCGCGCAGCACCTTGTTGCCCTCGACGCTGACGTCGTCGCCCGGCACCTCGTGGACCTGCTTGACGTGCCAGACCAGCGTGCCCGGAGGCAGCCGCTTGTCGGGCGGGGTGTTCAGGCACAGGTAGCGCAGGTTGGCGGGCGGCTTGATCACCTTGCAGTCCGCGAACGAGGACGTCCGGCCGTACAGGTAAAAACCCTCGGAGTTGGTCATGGCGAAGTTGCCGTGCGCGGCGTCGAACCACGAGGCGTAGCTCACGATCGGGACCGCGCAGCCGATCACCAGCGCGGCGACCGGCTTCCAGCCCATCCGCCGCCAGATGACGAACAGGAAGAAGATCACCAGCAGCGGCAGGCCACCGCTCCAGATCGTGGCGCCGTAACCGGTCAGCAGGCCGGCGATGAGCACGTTGCGCCAGGACGGCTTGCGGTTCCACAGCAACAGGGTGGCCGCGGTGAACACCACGAACTCGAACAGCAGGTCGGCCATGATCATGTGCTCGAGCTGGATCTCGAACCCGTTGAACAAGATCGGCACCGTGGCCAGGGTGGCGATCCAGCCCCGCACCCGGGCCCGGCGCAGCAGCGCGTAGAGCATGACCGCCATGGCCAGCCCCATCAGGTGCTGGGTGATGGAGACCAGGGTGAAGCTGTGGAACGGCTGCAGCACCTTGAGGTACAGCGAGTAGCCGGTGGTCTTGCTCAGGTTGGGCTGCAGCCGCAGCGCCGCGCCGATGTAGACGTAGCTGTCGCCGGCGAACCAGAGCGCGCTGGGGTTGCCGAGCACCGCGACCAGGCGGACGATCGCGCCCGCCGCCAGCGCCAGCGAAAACAGCTTGTTGCTGAGGATGAGAGCACGCGCCCGGCCCGGCAGCGACAGCCTGCCTTCGGGTGCGGCGGAGGCCTCAGGCACCTCGTTCTGCACAGGCGTGATCCTATCGGTGGGACCCGGACATTTTGGCCCATTGCTCCAGCTGGTCCACGAACGCACGGGCGTCCTCGGGCCAGCGCAGGAACTCGGCCGCGTCCTGGTGCCCCCGGCCGCCCATGGCGTCCCGGAGCGCGGGGTCGGCTTTCAGCGTCAGCACGGCCCCGGCGGCGGCCGGGGCATCCTCAAAGGGAACAACGAATCCGGACTCACTTCGTTCCACCAGGCTGACCGCCAGCGGCAGCGGGGTGGTCACGACCGGGACCCCGCGGGCCATGTACTCGGCCACCTTGGTCGGCATCGAATGCCGGAAGTTGGGGTCGTCCTGCAGCAGGGACAGCCCGGCCAGGGCGCCGTCGGTGATGACCATGGCCTCGTCGTTGGGCAGGTAGCCGTGCCAGCGGATCAGGCCCTTGCTGGCGGCGGGCTCCAGCACCGCCCGGGCCTGGGCGTCGGCCGACCCGACCAGCTCCACCGTGACCCCCTGCGGCGCCACCAGCTCGGCCAGGGCCACCATCTCGGCGGCGCCCCGGTCCGGGGAGATGTGCCCCACGTACACCACCCGGGCCTGGCCGTCGTAGGGGGCAGGCTGGTCGGGCACGTAGGTGGTGTTGGGGACGACCGGGTGGGTGCCGCGGAACCGCTCGTTGTAACCGGTCTCGGCCAGCAGAAGGTGCAGGTGCCGCTCGGCCAGTCCCTCGGCCCGGAGCACGCCGCCGGCCGCGAACCGCCGCAGCACGGGCGGCAGCCAGGCCTTGGTGGCCAGCGAGGCCGCGGTGTCCTCGTGCACGTCCCACACGGTCGGCGGGCGGTTCCGGAGCAGCGGCAGCACCAGCAGCAGCTCCGGGTCGTGCACCAGCAGCAGGTCGGCGCCGGGCGCGTACCGGGCCAGCTGGCGCTGGGCCGCGCGCAGGGCCCCGAGCCGCCGGCGCCCCACCGCCCGCGGCACGTCCACCCCGGTCAGCTGGGGCCAGGGGGTGACGTCGCAGGCCGTGAACGGGGCGATGTAGGTGACATCGTGCCCCGCGTCCAGCAGCGCGCGGATCTCCCGGTGGAGGATCCGCGCGTCAGCCGGATGGTGCACCACGGTGCAGACGACAACCCGCATACAGCTACAACGTCTCGGTGTTGGGGCCGGCCGCGCCGAGCGCGTCCAGCTTGCCCCGGGTGTCCAGGAACAGCTTGGACGAGGCGGCCAGCTGCTCCAGGTCGTATTCGCTGTGGTCCTGGAGCAGGATCACCACGTCGGCGGTGACGATCTCGGTGTCCAGGTCGGTGACCCGGCGCACGTCCCGGCCGTCGATGGCCCAGTCCGGCACGTGCGGGTCGTCGTAAGACAGCACCGCGCCCCGGGCCAGCAGCCGCCGGGCGATGGGCCGGGCCGGCGACTCGCGCTGGTCGGCGATGTCCTTCTTGTAGGTGACGCCCAGCAGCAGCACGTTGGCGCCGTTCAGCGGCTTGGCGTGCCGGTTCAGCAGTTCGGCAGCCCGGTCCACCACGTAGCCCGGCATCCGGCTGTTGATCTCCTGGGCCAGCTCGACGAACCGGAACGGGTAGCCCAGCGTGCGGACCTTGTAGGACAGGTAGTTCGGGTCGATCGGGATGCAGTGCCCGCCCACGCCCGGACCGGGGTAGAACGGCTGGAACCCGAACGGCTTGGTCGACGCGCAGCGGATCGCGTCCCACAGGTCGATGCCGAGCTCGTGGCAGAACACGGCCATCTCGTTGACCAGCGCGATGTTGACGTGCCGGTAGGTGTTCTCCAGCAGCTTGGCCATCTCGGCCTCGCGCGGCGACCGGGCCTCGACCACCGTGTCGCAGACCTTGCCGTAGAACCGGGCCGCCGCCGTCGTGCCGTCCGGGGTCAGGCCGCCGACCACCTTGGGCGTGTTGCGCAGGCCGTAGACCGGATTCCCGGGGTCGATCCGCTCGGGTGAGAAGGCCAGGTGGAAGTCCACCTCGGCGTTCAGCCCGGACGCCTTCTCCAGGATGGGCCGCACCAGTTCCTCGGTGGTGCCCGGGTAGGTGGTGGACTCCAGCACCACCAGCGTGCCCTTGCGCAGCAGCCGCCCGGCCGTCTCCGACGCGGCGCGGACCGCGGTCAGGTCCGGGCCGTCGGCCTCGGACAGCGGGGTGGGCACACAGATCACGATGGTGTCCGGGTCGCCGGTTTCGCTCTCGGAGGTGGTGGCCCGGAAGCCCGCGTCCACCATCCGCTGCACATCGGCGTCGGCGAGGTCATCGATGTGCGAGCGGCCGTGGTTCAGACCATTGACCACGCCTTGGCCGATGTCGAACCCGACCACGGTCAGGCCGACGTTGGTCGCCTCCTGCACCAGCGGGAGACCCACGTAACCAAGCCCGATAACCAGTAGATCGACCTGCATTAATGGCGTCCCTTCGCCAGCTCTTCCGATTGCGTTCGGCCCTTGTAGGACCGTTCAGGCGGCGCCAAGACGTTCGTAGGCTGCCCGGTAGATCGCTGCGTTGTGGGCCCAGGTTCGGTCCTGGGCCACCCATTCACGCGCGTTCGCCCCGAGTTTGCGCCGAGTATCTGAACTGTAGAGCAGGGGTTCCATGATATCGGCAAAGGAGCCCGGATCCCCGGAAGTCGCGAGGGCGCCGGTCACTTCGGGCCGGATGATCTCGCGCAGCGCGCCGACGTCACTGGCCACCACGGTCAGCCCGCTGGCCATGGCCTCGACCGGCTTGAGCGGCGTGACCAGCTGGCAGACCCGGTCGCTGGTGCGCGGCACCACGAACAGGTCGAGCACCGCGTGGTAACTCCGGACCTCGGTCATCGGCACCCGCCCGGTGAAGATCGCGGTCCCGGTCAGCCCGAGCTGACCGGCCTGCCGTTCCAGCGCGGCCCGCTCCGGGCCGTCGCCGACGATCAGCGGCCGGACGTTGACGCCGCGGCTGCGCAGCTCGGCCACGGCCGCCAGCAGGGTGTCGATGCCCTCGTAGCCGACCAGGTTGGACACCACCCCGGCCACCAGCTCGCCCGGCCGCAGGCCCAGGCTGGCCCGCAGCGCCCCGCTGTCGGGCAGCGGCTGCAGGAAGTCGCCGGACACCGCGTTGGGCACGACCAGCACCTTGTCCGGGGATATGCCGCGGGCCACGATCTCCTCGCGCATGACCTCGCCGAGCGTGACGACCAGATCGGCCTCGCGCATGCAGCGCGTCTCAGCCTCCCGGCTGAGCAGGTAGAAGTCGCTGGTGGCCAGGTCGGGCCCGGGCAGCGGGACCGGCGCGACCGTCTCGCGCAGGGAGGTGTCGCCCCGGGAGGTGTCGCGCCCGGCCCCGGACGCGAGGCCGGTTCCCGCCGTACCCCTGCTTCCCGCCGATCCCGCTGAGGACGATTCATCAGCCGAAGGTCGCTGCGCCGGGCTGCCCGCATCCTGGGAGGCCGGGTCGCCGGGGTCCCCGCCGTGCCGCGACAGCCAGGTCTCCTCCCAGAATCCCCGCGCCTCGTAGATCACCGGCAGGCCGAAGTCCTCGCGCAGGGCCAGGGCCAGCTGCCCGTTCAGGTGGTTGCTGGCCGCGTGCAGCACCGCGGGCCGGAGCCGGGTGACCAGCCGGGCCGCGTACTCGTGACCCAGGGCGGCGGCCGCGTCGGCCTGCGGCGGCAGCCGGTAGGGCAGCAGCCGGTGGTAGGGCACGCCGTTCAGGGCCGCGATCCGGCGGCCGTCCCGGTGCCCCTGGGCGACCGGGAAGCCGATCTTGGTCACCACGTGCGGGTCCAGGCCGGCCGCGCGCTGAGCCACCGCGATCTGCTGGGTGCGCACGGTGTACCCGGCGTTGGTGGTGGGCAGCGCGTCGGTGACCAGGTGCAGCACCCGGCCCGGCTCGGCGCTGATCGCGTCCCGGCGCCGGGTCAGCCGCTCCGGCCGCGGGATGCCCTTCTCCAGCAGGTACAGCTCGCCGGCCAGGGACCCGCGGACCTTGGCCTGCTTGCGGCCGGGCACGCCGTCCAGCGCGGCCACCGCGGTCCGGAGCCGGCCCTCGCGGGCGGCCAGCCGGGCCAGCAGCAGGGCCCGGGCCGGGTCACCGGTCGGCATCCGGTCCAGCGCCCGCCGGGCCGCGTCCGGGCGGTCGACGGCCAGCGCGAACGCGGCCAGCCGCTTGGGGGTGGTGTCCAGCCCGGCCAGGGCTTCCTTGCGGTCGCCCGAGCCCCAGGCCACGGTGGCCCGGCCATAGGGGCCCGCGTACCGCAGCCACGGGCGTACCCTGCCTGGTAGCACGCGCCACCCCAGCAGCAGGGCGCGGACGGGATCTTCGGTGATGTGCCGCCACATGACCGACACCGCGAGGGCCAGGACGCGTGGCGACACGCGCCAGCCAGCGGAAGATGCCGGGGCGCTGGGCCGGTCAGAAGGTGGCGACGTCACGTCGGCGAATGATACTTGCCCAGACCACATCACAGTGCTCGTTCAAACAGTGCCAGCTCAAAGAGGACGGAACACCAAGGCAATGCTCGCATCTATCACTCACGTGCTGGGGGCCCGGCCGAATTTCGTCAAGGCGGCCCCGGTGATCCGGGCGCTGGCCGAACTCGGCAACCGGCAGCGCGTGGTCCACACCGGCCAGCACTACGACGAGCGCCTGTCCGACGTGTTCTTCGTCCAGCTGGGCCTGCCCGAGCCGGACGTCAACCTGGGGGTGGGCTCGGGCAGCCACGCCCAGCAGACCGCGGCCGCCATGACCGGCCTGGAGCAGGACTTCACCGAGCACCCGCCCGGCCTGGTGGTGGTGTACGGGGACGTGAACTCGACCGTGGCCGCAGGCCTGGTCGCGGCCAAGCTGCACATCCCCATGGCCCACGTCGAGGCCGGACTGCGCAGCTTCGACGAGACCATGCCGGAGGAGATCAACCGGCGGGTCACCGACCAGCTGTCGGCCCTGATGTTCGCCACCTCGCCCGAGGCCATCGGCTACCTGGCCAACGAGGGGCGGCCGGTGGACCGCATCCACCTGGTCGGCAACCCCATGATCGACACGCTCAAGGCCAACCTGGACCGGTTCGACACCGAGTCCGTGCGAGCCGGCCTGGGCCTGCCCGAGCGCTACGTGGTGGCGACCTTGCACCGGCCCGCCAACGTGGACGACCCCGAGATCGCAGCCGGGCTGGTCGCGGCGCTGCATGAGATCGCGGCCGTGATCGACGT
>DASXJM010000607.1:0-13101 GCA_036497405.1 Streptosporangiaceae bacterium
ATCGGCGGCCGCCGCGCTCCCGGCCGCCCCGTCGGTCCCGGTCGGCACCGGGCCCGTCCCCAACGCGAAGTTCCTGAACTTCCCCATCTCCGACGCGGTGTCGCTCAAGGTCAACGTCGGGTCTGGAAACGCCCTGCTGACCACCTCGGACCTGACCCTGCCCGAGATGGGCACCAGCCTCACCCTCGGCGCCGACTACAACAGCCTGCTCATCGGCACGGCCGCCACCGGGGCCGAACTGTACGGCTGGCGGCAGCGCCAGGGCGTCGACGTGCGCCTGTACGTGGGCAGCGACGGGTCGATCACGTTCCTCGGCCCGGACGGCGCGTCCGGGAAGTTCAGCGCGCCTTCCAGCGGTAGCACGTACGGCAGCCCGCCGGTGTTCCACGCCACCTTGACCAGCGCCCCGTCCAGCTCCTGCAGCGGGTGGACGTACCAGATGACCTGGCACTCCACCGGTCAGGTGATGTGCTTCAACGGGAACGGGCAGCTCACCAAGCAGAAGGACCGTAACGGCAACACCACCACCTTCGCCTACGACGGAAACGGGCTGGAGACCGGGATCAGCTACACGCCACTCGATGCCCCGGGCGCGGCCGAGACGGTGACCGCCTCCAGCAGTGGGTCGACCCTGCTCGGGCTGAGCGAGAACGGCGGGTCAGCGGGAACCAAGAACGTCACCTACACGATCAGCTCCCAGGGCAACCTGACCTCGGTCCAGCAGCCGTGCGGAGTCACGGTTTACTTCGGCTACGACGGCTCGCACAACCTGACCTCCGTCGAGAACGGGGACGGGGCCACCACCCGGCTGACCTACAACTCGGCCCACCAGGTCACCGCGGTGTCCCAGCCCTACGGCAGCGGCAGCGGCAGCGCCACCGCCACCACTCGGCTCTCCTACGTGTCGTCGACTGAGACCCAGGTCGCCGCGCCCAACACCAATCAGTCGCAGGCGGTGTCGGCGGTGCCCGACACCACCTTCACCGTCAACGCCCAGGACCTGGTGACCAAGACCGTCGACCCGGCCGGGAACACCAGCAGCACCGCCTACAACAGCACGACCAACAACGTGACCTCGTCGGTGAACGCGCTGGGCGGGACCACCACCAACACCTACGGGTCGAACAACAGCGAATCGCTGACCAAGACGGTGTCCGCCACCGGGGGCACGACCTCGGCGGTCTACGGCAACGCCGCATCGGGTGCTGACCCCACGGCGGAGTACCTGCCCAGCTCGTCGAAGGACGCCCAGGGCCACCAGACCACCTACACCTACTTCGGGGCCGGGAACCTGTCCCAGTCGTCCGATGCCCTGCCCGCCGCGGCCAAAGTCACCTACAACAACGACGGCTCCCCGGCCACCTCCACGGACCCAAATGGCGGCGTGACCAGCTACAGCTACAACTCGGAGCACCAGCTGACCACGGTCACCCCGCCGACCACCGGCAGCCTGAAGCCGATCACCCTCACCTATGACGGGTTCGGCCGGGTCGCGACCGTGACCGACGGCAGCGGCAACACCGTCACCTACACCTACGACCTGGCCGACCGGATCACCAAGCAGGCCTACACCGGAGGCCCGAAGACCGTCACCGTGAGCTACGGCTTCGACAACGCCGGCAACTTGACCAGCCAGACCAGCGCCGCGGCCACCACCAGCTGGACCTACGACGGCCGCAACCAGGTCCTGACCAAGTCCGCGACCTCCGGTGGCGGCACCCTGCGCTACGGCTACGACGCCGATGGCAACATGACCTCGGCCATCGACGGGGCCGGCACCACCAGCTACACCTACAACAACCTGGACCAGCTGCTCTCGATGATCGACCCGACCGGGGTGCAGTGGGAGTTCGGCTACAACGCCGCCGGCGAGCGGACCCACACCTACTTCGACTCCAACGCCACCGGCAGCACCTATGCGGTCAAGGACCTGCTCGGCTTCGACCCGGGCGGCCGGATCAACCTGATCGAGCAGACCGGCAACAGCGGCGCCTCCACCCTCAACTACTTCACCTACTGCTACAGCAAGTACGTCTCCGGTCAGGCCTGCCCGACGGCGCCGACCACCTCCGACACCTCGCTGGTGCAGTACAACACCAACCAGAAGACCTCGGTGGTGACTCCGTACACCTACGACAACGGCAATCGGCTCAAGACGGCCACCCCCACCAGCGGCACCGCCTACAGCTACGGCTACGACAACGACGGCAACATCACCACCGGCAGCCAGGCTGGCTCGCTGGCCTACAACGTCGCCAACGAGCTCACCACCAGCGGCTGGGGCTTCGACCATGACGGTAACCTCACCGCCGACCCGTCCAACGGGGTCCAGGCCTACAGCGATGCCAGCCAGCTGAGCACGGTCAGCGCCGCAGGTGGCGGCGGGGGCGGTAGCGCCGCCGAGACCTTCACGTACGCCGGGGCCAACCAGGACGAGCCGCTGTCCGACGGGTCGGCCACCGGCATCACCTACGGCCTGGCCGACCAGTACGGCCAGCCCTGGGTCGACTCCTACACCACCGGCGGCGGCACCAGCTACGTCATCCGCGACCAGCAGGGCGACCCGCTGGGCATGGTCCGCGGCGGCCAGTCCTACATCTACCTGACCAACGACCAGGGCTCGGTGATCTCCGTCGCCGGCACCTGCGGCTGCGTCGACGCGGCCTACGCCTACACCCCCTACGGGGCGCTGGCGGCCAAGAGCGCGGGCGACGGTGGCAGCCTGGTCACCCAGAACCTGATCGGCTACACCGGCGCCCTCACCGACACCTTCACCAAGGGCTCCACCGGCTACGTCCACGACGGCGCCCGCTGGTACAACCCCCAGACCGGGGAATTCGCGGGCCAGGACGCCGGCAGCTACCTGGCCAGCCCGGCCAACGGCAACCGCTTCTCCTACGCTGGCGACGACCCGGTCAACCACATCGACCCCACCGGCAACAGCTGCGGGTCCGCCGGGCTGGTCAGTGGCGCCGCCGCCGAGATCGGTGGCGACGCGGAGGCCGGCATCGCGCTCACCGAGGCTTCGCTATCTGAGGAAGCGGTGGCGGCCATAGGCCTCACGACACTTTCCGTAGTGTCTGGATTCATCGGGCTGGGAGTGGTGGGTGTGGTCATCACCGCGTTCGCCCTGTCCTGCTGACCGGGTCGCCAGCAGATCAGCGGCGTCATGCTGCGCTTCGGCCCCGGCCTGGACCCGCACGACCGGGAGCTGTACGCGGCCACGCTGACCGACCCGTTCGAGCTGCTGTCCGGCCGCTTTGGATCATGGCCACCAGGGTGCGGACCGGGGACTATGACGGGCCTGATCCCGGTCCGGGTGTGCGATGGTCGGGGCATGCCCAGCCCGGCCATGCAGGACGTGCTCGACCTGCTGCGCAAACAGCAGCAGGCGGCGGCGGGCCAGCCGCCGCCGTCGCTGGCCGAGCGCCGCGCCACCTTCGCCCCGGCCGGCCGGCCGCATCCGGTCCCGGACGACGTACGGGTCAGTGAGGGGCCGGCCGGCGGGGTGCCGGCCCACTGGCTGGATGCTCCGGGGGTGGACCAGGGCCGGGTGCTGGTGTTCCTGCACGGCGGTGGGTTCGAGTTCGGGTCGGTGGCCAGCGACGGGGAACTGGCCGCCCGGCTCGGCCGGGCCGCCGGGATGCGGGTGCTGTTTCCCGAGTACCGGCTGGCCCCCGAGCATCCCTTCCCGGCCGCCCTGGACGACGTGCGGGCCGTGTGGGACTGGCTCCGCACCGATCAGGGCCTGAGCGCGGATTCGATCGCGGTCGCCGGTGACTCGGCCGGCGGCGGCCTGTCCGTCTCACTGCTGGTGGCCCTGCGCGACGCCGGGGAGGCTGAGCCGGCCGCTGCGGTCCTGATGTCCCCGACCGTGGATCTGACCAGCTCGGGGGCGTCGATGACCGAACGGGCCGGCCAGGACCCGATCTCCACCCCGGCCCTGCTGCAGGAACTGGCCGCCGCCTACCTGGGCGGGGCTGACCCGCGGACGCCGCTGGCCTCGCCGCTGTTCGCCCCGCTGGCCGGGCTGCCGCCGCTGCTGGTGCTGGTGGGCACGGCCGACGTGCTGCTCAGCGATTCGCAGCGGCTGGCCGCGGCCGCCGCCGAGGCCGGGGTCGACGTCACCCTGCACGTCGGCGAGGGGCTGCCCCACGTCTACCCGATCATGGCCGGCACCCCCGAGGCGGCCCAGGCCACCACCCAGATCGGAACGTTCCTACGGAGGCGATCATCCGATGCGAGCTGACATCGTTCCCGGCGCCGTGTTCCCCGACTACTCGCTCCCGGACCAGACCGGCACGGTGCGTTCGCTCAGCGAGGTGCAGGGCCGCGATCCGCTGATCCTGACCCTGGCCCGCGGCAACTACTGCCCCAAGGAGCACCAGCAGCATCTGGAACTGGCCGCCAACTACCCGAAGATCGCAGTGGCCTACACCCAGGTGGCCACGATCTCCACCGACGATCACCACACGTCGCAGGAGTTCCGGGCCTCGACCGGGGCCCAGTGGCCGTTCTTCGCCGACCCGGGCCGGACCGTCCAGCAGGACCTGGCCATCGCCGAGTACACCGATCCCGAGCACAATCCGATGGTCCCGCACACGTTCGTGCTCCAGCCGGGGCTGGTCATTTACCGCATCTACAACGGCTACTGGTTCTGGGGCCGACCCTCCTTCTACGACCTGTGGACCGACCTGCGCGCGGCCACGGCCGAGATCCGGCCCGACTGGGACCTGGCCACCCCCGGTCTCCGGGCGGCCTGGGACGCCGGCGACTACTCCAAGTTCCACGGCTGGGACCGGCGGGCCCCCGGGTCGGCGCCGACGTCATACGTCGAAGCAGCCAAGGAAGGGCCCAGACAGTGACCACGCCGGTCTGCGCACTGCTCGGCATCGAACGGCCGATCGTCCAGGCCCCGATGTCGGACATCGTCCCGCTGGCGGCGGCGGTCTCCAACGCCGGCGCCCTCGGCATGGTCACCCTGACCTGGTCGGCCGACACCGCCGCCGTCGTCCGGGCGGTGGCCGCGCTGACCTCGCGGCCGTTCGGCGGCAACTTCGTGCTCACCGGCGACCACCACCGCCCCCTGGACCAGGCCCTGGCGGCGGGCCTGCGGATCGTGTCGTTCTTCATGGGCGACCCCGCCGGTTACGTGGACCAGGTCCACGAGGCCGGGGGCATCGTCCTGCACACGGTCGGCACAGCCGAGGAGGCCCGGCGGGCGGTGGCGGCCGGCGTGGACGTGATCGTCGCCCAGGGCTGGGAGGCGGGCGGGCACGTATGGGGCACCATCGCGACCCTGCCGCTGATCCCGGCGGTGGTGGACGCGGTGGCGCCGGTGCCGGTGATCGCGGCGGGCGGGATCGGCGACGGCCGCGGCGTGGCCGCCGTGCTCGCCCTGGGCGCCCAGGCCGCCTGGCTCGGGACCCGGTTCCTGCTGGCCGAGGAGATGCCGATCCACGAGGACTACCGGCACCGGCTGATCGCCGCCGCCGAGACCGATCCCATGCGCTACCCCAACCTGTACTCGGCCGGGTGGCCCGACTCGCCGCACCGGGCGCTGCGTAACTCCACCGGTGACGCCTGGGAGGCCGCGGGCCGGCCTCCGCTGGCGCAGCGGCCCGGCGTGGGCGACGTGATCGCGCACCTGGCCTCGGGCGAGGCGGTCGTCCGCTACGAGCCCGCGCCGCCGATGGTGGGGACCACCGGCGACATCGAGGCCCTGTCGATGTGGGCCGGGCAGAGCGTCGCTCTCATGAAGCAGCGGCAGCCCGCCGCCGACATTGTCGCCGAGCTGACCGCCCGCTTGTAACTGCCGCATACTGGTCCGGTGGAATCGGCAGCTGATTCCGTCCGGCAGCGGATCCAGCTCTCTGCGCGGCGCCGGGTTGAGGCGCGCCGCCCGCCGTTAGCCGGGCCCTCGGACCGGGCCCTGCACCGGCTGGCGGGCTGGTACGCGATCGCCCTGCGCCTGGGCGGCGCGGCCCTGTTCACGGCGGTGGCCGTGCTCGCCACCACCCGGCAGATCTCCGGCTGGTGGCTGGGCGGCCTGCTGACCGTGCTGTGCCTGTGGTCCGTCTTCTTCACCTGGTGGGTCCGGCGCTCCGGGCTGGCCATGGCGCTGGTCCTGGCCGACGCGGTGGTCATCGCGGCCCTGGCCCTGGCCCAGCGGCACCTGGTCCCGGCCATCCTGATCAAGGACGACACGTCCTGGGTCCTCCCGCTGGCCTGCACGTCGGTGTACATGCTGCAGATCGCGCTGCGGCCCCGGCTGGGGCTGCCCGCGGCCGCGATCGTCGTCGTGGCCTACGGGTTCGGCACCGGCCACCCGATCCAGGGCTGGCTGCTGGTGGTGGAGACGATCGTCGCGGCCGGCCTGGTCGCGGTGATCCGCGGTGGGGCCCGGGACGCGGACAGCGTCGTCGCGGCCGGCCTGGAGACCGAACGGCAGATCCGGGCCGAGGAGGCCCGGCGTGCCGACGAGCGGGAGCAGCACCGCCAGCTGCACGACACCGTGCTGTCCACCCTGACCATGGTCGCGGCCGGTGCCTTCGCCGGGCCGTCCCCGGCCCTGACCGCGCAGGCCGCCCGCGACCTGCGCGTGCTGCAAGGGCTGGCCGACACCCCGGCCAGCCTGGACGAACCGGGCGGGCGGGGGATCCCGACCGACCTGGGACCGAAACTGGAGCAGGCCGTGGCCGGCTCCGGCGACCTGGCCGTCCGGCTCGACCTGGCCCCGGTCACCGTGCCGTCCCTGGTCGCCGATCAGCTGGCCGCCTGCGCCGGGGAGGCGCTGCGCAACATCGCCCAACACGCCGGGACCGGCCAGGCCGAACTGGCCGTCACCGGCGACGAAGGCTGGGCCATCGTCACCATCACCGACCACGGCCGCGGCTTCGACCCGGCCGCCGTCCCGGCCTCCCGCCGGGGCCTGCGCGAGTCGATCACCGGGCGGATGCTGGCCGCGGGCGGCCAGGCCACCATCGCCAGCCAGCCCGGCGCGGGCACCACCGTCACCCTGCGCTGGCCGGCATGACCACCGCCATCGGGCCGCCCGCCGTCCAGCCGGCCGCCACCCCGCCGGCCGCCATCGGGCCGACCGCCGTCTTGTCCAACCGCTACCAGCGCGCCTTCACCATCGCGGTGGTGTTCCTGGTCGCGGGCTGGCATCTGCTCGGGGCCGGCGGCCAGTTGCTGGGCGACCGGCCGTCCTACGGCTCGTTCGCCTTCCAGGCCGCCATGTGGCTGATCATGGCGGTGGCCATCGGGGCCGGGTCGGTGCTGGTCCTGCGGGGCACGGCCGGCTGGCGCCTGGCCTGGGTGATCGCCCTGGTCGCGCTGGCCGCCAGCACGGCCGCGGCCGCGGCCAGCCCGGCCCACCAGATGCTGGCCCTCAACTGGGCCTGGGGGAGCGCCGGCTGGACCGGCGTGCTGGTGCTGCTCCGCCGCCGGTTCGCCGAGCTGGCCTGGTTCCTGGCCGCCGAGGCGCTGGCCACCCTGGGCGTGCAGATGGCGGACGGGCTGCACCGCACCGACCTGGCCGGCTTCCTGGCCCTGCTGGCCTGGTCGACCGGGGCCCAGGTGGCGGTGGCGGCCGGCGTCCGGGCCCTGAACGTCGCCGCCGACCAGGCGGCCGCGGCCGCCCGCAGCGAGCATGCGGCCCGCCAACGGCAGGCCACCGCGGCGGCGGTCGCGGCGGCCCGGCGCGACCGCTGGCTGGCCCTGCAGGAAAACGCGGTCCCGCTGGTCGCCGAGCTGGCGGCCGAGACGGCCGACCCCGGCGACCCGCTGGTCCGCAGCCGGTGCGCGGTCCAGGCCGCCCGGTTGCGGCGGCTGCTGGCCGAGGGCGACGAGGTCCCCGGATCGCTGGTGCACGAACTGCACGCCAGCGCCGACGTGGCCGAGCGGCGCGGGGTGGCCGTCGACATCGAGACGGCCGGGCCGCTGCCCCCGGTGCCGGGCCCGGCCCGGCGGGTGATCACCGACGCGGCCATCTCGATCCTGACCGCGGCCCGCAGCCAGACCCGGATCACCCTGGCCACGGTGGCGGCGGGCATCGCGGTCAGCTTCGTGGCCGACACCGGCGCGGTCGTCGCGCTGCCCGCGGGTGGCGAGGGGGTCGCGATTCAGCAGCAGCAGGACGGTGGCATGCTCTGGGCGGAGGTGCGATGGGACAGCACGTGACGGTGGCGGTCGTGGAAGACCACCCGGTCGTGACCGAGGGAGTGGCGTCCTGGATCCGCTCCGATCCCGGTCAGCGGGTCGAGCTGGTCCAGACCGCGCGCGACCTGGCCGCGTTCCGGGCCGGGGTGCCGCCGCCGGTGGACGTGGTCATCCTGGACCTGGAGCTGGCCGGGGAACTGGTCACCGAGCAGATCCCGGGGCTGGTGGCGGCGGGCTACCGGGTGGTGGCCTTCTCCGGGCACACCGATCCGGCCATCGTGATGGCGACGCTGGACGACGGCGCCCACGCCTACGTGTCCAAGGACGAGGGCCGCGAGCATCTGGTCGAGGCCGTGCTGGCGGCGGCGGCCGACCGGCCCTACGTGACCCGGTCCCAGGCCCGGGCCATGCTGGCCGACCAGCGCCCGGCCCGCCCGGCCTTGTCCCAGCAGGAGCTGCAGGTCCTGCTGCTGTGGTTCCAGGGCATGTCCAAGGCCTCGGTGGCCCGGCGCATGTCAATCAGCGAGAACACGGTCCGGCAGTACATCAGCCGGGCCCGGGCCAAGTACGCGGCCACCGGCCGCGCCGCGGCCAGCAAGGACGCGCTGCTGGCCCGGGCGATCGAGGACGGCGTGATCAAACCGGGCGAGATAACACCGTACGAATCATTTGCCCGCGCCCCCGCCGAGCATCCGGACGCGTCGGGAAAGCCCAGCTTGGGTGGCCCGGGCCATTGACTTGGCCCAGGTCACCCAAGCCCCCCTCCCCAGAGCTGGCCCCAGGATGTACCGGCACCGGTCGGCAAGGTCAGTGACCGTTACGCCCCAAGGTCGTGGGCCCACGCACAGTCAGGATTCCCGACCGGGGGCGGCCTGTCATGACGCCCGATCGGGTGTCAGCCGGGCTTGCGGGCCAGGGCGAGCCCGTAGCGCGGGCTGCCGTCCGGGCGCCGGCCCAGTTCGGGCAGGGGCGCCAGCGTCACCGCGAACCCGGCCGCGGCCAGGTCGGCCCGGACCGCGGACCAGGGGCCGGTGCGGTAGTACATCACGAACGGGGGCCGCCAGACCGCGTTGCGGACCCGCATGACCAGGTCGAACCCGAGTAGCGCCCAGTAGCCGCCGGACCTGATCGGCGGCGGTGCCGCCAGCGGGACGGCGAACAGCCCGCCCGGGCGCAGGGCCCGGTACACCCCGGCGAACAGCCCGGGCCGTTCCGCGGGCTGGAAGTGCCCCAGCGCCCCGAAGCTGACCGCCAGGCCGAACCCGGCCGTGAACGGCAGTTCCCGGGCATCGGCCCGGACCCACGCCGCACCCGAGCCCAAGCCCGAACCCGGGCCCGGGTCGGCCCGGCGGGCCTGGGCCAGCATGCCCGCGCTGAAGTCGACCCCGGTGATCGGCCCCTGACACACCGCGGCCAGGACCGCCCGCCCCGCCCCGGTGCCGCAGCACACGTCGAGTCCCGGGCCGAACGGGCCCAGCCGGCGCAGGGCGGTGGTGGTGGCGCCGAGGATGGCGTCGTGGGTCCGGAACGGGGTGTGGTCGAACTTCGGGGCCAGCCGGTCGTAGCCACCCTCGACCGAGGACAGCGCCTGCGTGGCCAGTTCGCCCAGCGACGGGCCCCGGGGCGAGAACATCGGCTCAGACTACCCACCCACCTCGCGCCCAGCTGAAGGCAACCTCCAGGAATCATCTGTACCAAACCTGGGTAAAACCTCGGCACCATTGAAGGTCCGATCCGCTGGTCGAACGTTCATTCAGCCTCGCGACGGACCCGACCGCTCACGAGGAGGTGAAGCGGGTTGCTGAGGCTGCATGTCAATCCGTTCGACTGGACGATTCTGGGGATCTACTTCGCCCTGGTCATCGCGATCGGGGTATTCGCCCGGCGGGCCGTGGCCACCAGCGAGGACTTCCTGCTCTCGGGCCGGTCGCTGCCGGCCTGGGTGACCGGCCTGGCCTTCATCTCCGCCAACCTGGGCGCCATCGAGATCCTGGGCATGGCCGCCAACGGGGCCCAGTACGGCCTGCCGACCGTGCACTTCTACTGGATCGGCGCGGTCCCGGCCATGGTGTTCCTGGGCGTCGTGATGATGCCCTTCTACTACGGGTCCCGGGTCCGCAGCGTGCCGGAGTTCCTGCTCCGCCGGTTCAACCCGGCCACCCACCTGTTCAACGCGCTGACCTTCGCGCTGGCCGCGGTGCTGACCGCCGGCGTGAACCTGTACGCCCTGGCCCTGGTCATCAACGCGCTGATCGGCTGGCCGATCTGGCTGTCGATCGCCGTGTCGGCGGTGTTCGTGCTGGCCTACATCACTCTCGGCGGCCTGTCGGGCGCGATCTACAACGAGGTGCTGCAGTTCTTCGTGATCATCGCCGGGCTGGTCCCGCTGGTGATCATCGGGCTGCACGCCGTCGGCGGCTACGGTGGCCTGAAGCAGCACATCGATCACACCGCGCTGGGGGCCAAGGCCTTCTCGACCTGGGGCGGCGTTGGCGTCCCGCACTGGACCAACCCGCTCGGGGACTGGATCGGCATCATCATGGGCCTCGGCTTCGTGCTGTCGTTCGGGTACTGGACCACGAACTTCGCCGAGGTGCAGCGGGCCCTGTCGGCCAAGGACCTGTCCGCGGCCCAGCGGACCCCGCTGATCGGGGCGTTCCCCAAGATCTTCATCCCCGGCCTGACCATCATCCCGGGCCTGATCGCGCTGGCCGTCATCCCCAAACTGGGCACCCCCAAGGGCGCCTCCTACAACGACGCCATCCCGCTGCTGATGGGCAAGTACCTGCCCAATGGCGCCCTCGGGGTGGCCCTGGCCGGCCTGCTGGCCGCGTTCATGGCCGGCATGGCCGCCAACGTCAGCTCGTTCAACACCGTGTTCACCTACGACATCTGGCAGACCTACGTCCGGCGCGGCCGCCGGGACCGGTACTACCTGCAGGTCGGCCGGGTGGTCACCGTGGTCGGCATCGTGATCGGGATCGGCACCGCGTTCATTGCCTCCGGCTACAGCAACATCATGAACTACATCCAGTTGCTGTTCTCGTTCTTCAACGCCCCGCTGTTCGCCACGTTCATCGTGGCCATGTTCTGGAAGCGGACCACCCCGTGGTCGGGCGTGGCCGGGCTGGCGGCCGGGACGATCGGCGCCGCCGTCATGCACTTCGCCGGCTACCACATCGGCTACTTCTACCCGCACCAGGTGCTGGACCCGACCCACGCCACCATCAACGCCCAGATGCTCAACTTCTACGGGGCCATCACCGCCTTCGTGGCCGACCTGGTGGTCACGGTGCTCGTCACCCTGGTGACCAAGCCCAAGCCGGTCTCCGAGCTGGGTGGCCTGGTCTGGGGCATCCCCAGCCCGGACGCGCCCGACCCGTCCACGGTGCCCAAGCCGCCCTGGTGGGCGTCGCCCAAGCTGCTCGGCGGCACCGCGCTGCTCATCGTCCTCGTGCTGTCCATCGTCTTCGCGTAGGGAGGGGCACACCGTGTCCGAGACACCGGAAACCGGCACCACCACCGCCCCCAAGTCAGCGGCGGCCCAGCTGTTCGACCTGCGCTCGCTGATCGGCGGCCTGTTCGTCCTCTACGGGATCATGCTCATCGTGGCCGGGAGCTTCACCTCCAAGGCCAATCTGGCCAAGGCCGACCACATCAACATCAACCTGTGGATGGGCATCGGCATGCTCGTCCTGGGCATCCTGTTCCTGCTCTGGTGGCGGCTCAACCCGGTCAAGCCCGCCGAGCCGGACCCAGCCACCCAGCCCAGCCCGCCCGGCACTGGGGCCGGGCCGGCCGGGCCGTCCGGGACCTCCGGGACGGAGGCCGGCTCGTGACGGCCGCGCCGGTTATCGTCGTCGGGGTGGACGGCTCGGACGGCAGCCGGGACGCGGCCCGCTGGGCGGCCGGGCAGGCCCGGCTGACCGGTGCGGAACTGCGGGCGGTGGCCAGCTGGCGGTGGCCGAGTTACGTGACGCGGATCCCGCCCGGCGTCGACCTCCGGGCCGACACGCAGCGCACCCTGCATGAGGTGATGGCCGAGATCCGCGCCGAGTTCTCCGACGTGCCGGTCAGCGAGCGCGTGGTCGAGGGCCCGGGCGGCCCGGCCCTGCTGTCCCAGGCCGACGGGGCCACCCTGCTGGTCGTGGGGGCCCGCGGCCGGGCCGCCTTCCCGGGCATGCTGCTCGGGTCGGTGGCCGAGTACTGCGTCCGCAACGGCTCCTGCCCGGTGGTGGTCGTCCGCGCGCCCGCGGCCCAGGACTCCAGACACTAGGACTGCTTGCGCTCGTAGGACTGATAGGCGTTGTAGTAGGAGCTGGTCCCGGTCAGGTTCGGGTCCAGCTGAGTGGTGAAGGAGAACCCGGAGTAGGCACTGACCTGCCCGGAGGCGGCTTTGAGGTTGGCCTGCAGCTGGGCCGGGGCCATCGGGCCGCCGTGGTTGCCGGCCGAGAACAGGTCGGGGTCGTCCCAGAGGGTGCTGGCCGTCCCGGCCAGCGCCTTGTGCAGGGCGGTGAACCAGTTGCTGATGTCGGACGGCTGCTCGTAGCCGCTGCCGCCGCTGTCCTGGACGTCGAGGACGTCGAAGCTGCCCAGGACGTTGCGCACGGAGGCCGCGAACGTGGCCGGGCTCAGGGTGAGGTGTTCGTAGGTCGGTGACGTCATGACCGGCTGGCCGCCGTCGTGGCTGTGCAGGTAGCTGGCCAGGGAGCTGAAGAACGACTTCATCGGACGGGCGTCGGCCGCCGTGCCCAGCTCGGCGTCGCTGACCTCGAACGGTACGTACCAGCCCTTGAACGCCTGGTTGGACCCGTACAGCTTGTACAGCTGGTCGGCGGTCTGCTCATCCACGTACAGCTGGTTGTTCAGCCACTTCGCGTCGCCGGCGTGGGCCTGCCAGGCCGACACGTTGGCCAGGCCGAGCCAGACCGTGTCCCC
>DASXJM010000608.1:0-4309 GCA_036497405.1 Streptosporangiaceae bacterium
GCGGCGGCGCCGGGGCCGGGAGTGGATCGGCCAGAACGACACCCTGCTCAAGCTGTCCGACACCTCGCTGAACCGGCTGTACGCCACGATCCTGACCTCGCTGACCGGCGAGGGCGCCCGCGAGGTGGCCGCGTCCAAGACGCGGGCCCAGGCCAACAAGATCATGGACGCGGTGCTCGAGTACACCCGCCGCCTGATGACCGGCGGTCCCTGGCAGACCCCGGCCAAGGACCCCAAGCCGGCCAAGGCGGGCAGCGGGACCACGACGGCCAAGCGGTCCGGCCAGGGCCGGACCCCGGCCCGGCGGACGACCCCGCGGGAGCCCGCCAGCCGCTAGCCGGGCCGCGCCGGAGGCGCGATGGGACTCAGTCCCAGACCTTCGGAAAAATCTGCGGACGCATGCAACTGTGTGCAGTTTTTGCTGCGCCGAACGCCGTCCGCGGGCGTGGTCGCGAAAGCCCCGGCCTGCTCGGCCGGTGCGGTTCCGGGCCGCCCGCCCGGCCGTGACCCCGGTCACAACTTCTGTTGCCCAGGATCTTGACACGCGCTCGTAGAGGTAGATCCTAGTACCTAATTCTAGAGTTTACCTCTGAGAAACACGCGGCGGTGCGCATGGCGGAGCATGAGGTCCGAACCGAAACCGAGGCCGGCGTCGCGACCATCTGGCTCAATCGCCCCGAGCACCGCAACAGTTTCTCGGCCACCATGCGGGCCGAACTCAACGCGGACCTGGGGCGGTTCGAGCACGACGACAGCGTCCGGGCCATCGTGCTGACCGGCCAGGGCCGGTACTTCAGCGTGGGCGCCGACCTCAGCCGCCGCGGCGCCGACACCTTCCGCGGGCCGGCCCCGGCCCGGACCGCGGAACACGGGGCCAACGGCGGCGGACCGCTCCCGGCACGCGATCCCGAGCCCTACCTGGCTCACCCCTGGCGGCTGCGCACGCCGCTGATCGCGGCCATGAACGGCTCGGCGGCCGGCATGGGGCTCACCATCCCGATGGCCTGGGACATCAGGATCGCCGCCGCCGACGCCAAGTACAGCTTCGTGTTCCCGCGCCGCGGCATCGTGGCCGAGTTCGGCGCCACCTGGCTGGTGCCCCGGCTGGCCGGGCTTTCGGCCGGGATGGAACTGCTGCTGACCGGGCGCCCGTTCAGCGGGACCGAAGCCGCGGCCCTGGGCCTGGTGTCCCGGGCGCTGCCCGCCGACCAAGTGCTGCCCGCGGCCCAGGAAATAGCCCGCGACATCGCCACCAGCACCTCGGCGATGTCGGCCGCGGCGACCAAGGCCCTGGTCTACCGGGGCCTGGAAGAACCGGATCGGTCCCGGCACCACGACCTGGAGAGCGACGTCTTCCGCTGGACCGGGCAGCAGGCCGACGCCCGCGAGGGCATCGCCGCCTTCCTGGAGAAGCGCACCCCGGACTGGCCGCTGGCCAAGACCAGAGACTTCCCGCCGCAGCTGGCGGCGACCGACCCAGCCACCCTGCGTTGACCCGGCCACCGCGGCCCGGGCCCAAGGAGGATCCGGATGACGACCGACCCCGCGACCAATCCCGCCCCGGCCGGCGTCACCGCCAGTCTCACCCAGGGTGATATCGCCGCCCGCATCGACCGATTGCCCCTGAGCCGGATTCAGTACCAGATCGCGGCCATCACCCAGATCTACTGGGGCCTGATCATCGCCACCGACGGCATGCCCGCCCGGCTCTACCCGTTCCTGTGGGAGCCCAAGGGCATGTCCAACTTCGAGTTCTCGGTGCTGCTGGCGGCCAACGTCGGCGGCGGCATCCTGGTCGGCGAGTGGCTGGGTGGCTTCCTGGGCGACCGCTACGGCCGCAAGAAGGTCCTGGTCGCCTCGGCCATCGTCGACGCGGTGTTCCTGTGGCCGCTGGGCTTCACCGACAGCTTCGGCTGGCTGCTGCTGTGGTGTTTCCTGTTCGCCATCGGCATGGGCTTCATGCTGGCCACCAACGCTGTCTACCTGCATGAAGTGGCCCCGCCCGGATCCCGGCACAAGATCGCCATGCGGACGCAGATGCTGACCGCAGCGGTCGCCCTGGTCCCGGCCATCCTGGCCTACTTCTGGATCCCCAGCCACTACAAGTGGTTCCTGTTCGCGCTGGCCGGCATCCAGATCTTCATCCTGGTCCCGCTGGGCCTGCTGCTGCCCGAATCACCGCGCTGGCTGGAAAGCCACGGCAAGGAAGCCCAGGCCAACCAGATCGTGAGCCGCTGGGAGGCCCGGGCCACCAAGCTGTTCGGAACGCTGCCCGAGCCGGACCTCGAGGCTCACCCGGTGGTGCAGACCGAGAAGGTCCCGGCCAACGAGCTGTTCATGGGCCGCTACCGCAAGCGCACGATCCTGCTGCTGGTGGTGTGGATCCTCGGCTACCCCGGCATTGTCTACGGCGGCACCTCGTACATGCCGACCTACCTGGTCGCCCACCACTGGTCCGCGCACCAGATCTTCCTGTGGGGCGGCGTCGGCCTGGTCACCCTGCCGGTCGTGCTGCTGGCCTTCTTCGCCTGCTCGTTCTTTGGCGAGCGGTTCGAGCGCAAGAACCTCATCATGGTCGCGGGCATCGTCTACGCAGCCGGTTTCCTTCTGCTGCTGCTGGTCCACTCCACGGCCGGCATCGCCGCGATCAGCATCGTCACCACCGCGTTCGGCTTCCTGTGGCTGTTCAACATGTACAACTACACGTCGGCGGCGTACCCGACCCGGCTGCGTTCGGTGGGCACCGGCTGGACCGACGGTGTCGGCCACCTCGGCACCCTGCTCGGCCCGCTGCTGATCAGCACCCTGTTCACCTCGACCGCGGCCCACGGCTACTACGGCTGGATCCTGTGGGTGGCCCTGCTCTGCGCGCTGCTGCCGTCCCTCATCATCGGGCGGTTCGGCATGAACCAGCGCAACGCCGTGCTGGAGCAGATCTCCACCTGAGCCAGCCCGGCCGGTTTAACCCCGGGCCCAGCCCTTGACAGTGGGGCTGGGCCCGAGTTTTGATCAATCTAGAATTAAATTCTAGGATTCGTTTCTGCGGGCCCCGCCGCCGCCCCGCGACGGCCGCCCGGGAAGGGGCCGATATGCCCGAGCCTGATGACCGGTCCGACGCTTACCACGCGGCCCGCGAGGGTGCGCTCCGCTGGCTGACCGGCAACTGGGACCCCGAGCTGACCGTGCGGGCCTGGTGGGCCCGGCTGGCCGACTCCGGCTGGGCCTTCCCGAGCTGGCCCGAAGCCTGGTTCGGCCAGGGCCTGTCGGCCGACGCGGCCGCGGGCGTGCGTTCGGCGTTCCCGGAGTCCGGGGCGCTGCCGCCGCCGACCGGGCTGGGCCAGCTGCTGGGCGGCCCGATGCTGCTGCTGCACGCCAGCGACGAGCAGAAGGCCCGCTTCCTGCCCGCCCTGGTCCGCGGCGAGGAGTCCTGGTGCCAGTTCTTCTCCGAGCCCGGCTCCGGGTCCGACCTGGCCAGCGCCCAGACCCGCGCCGTGCCCGGCGACGGCGGGGGCTGGACCGTGGACGGGCAGAAGGTGTGGACGTCCGGGGCCCAGTGGGCCGACCGGGGCATGCTGCTGGCCCGGACCAACCGGGATGTGCCCAAGCACCAGGGCCTGAGCTTCTTCATCATCGACGTAGACCAGCCCGCCATCGAGGTCCGGCCGCTGCACCAGATGAACGGCGAGCACCACTTCAACGAAGTGTTCTTCACCGGCGCCCACATCGACGACGACCGGATGATCTCCGAACCCGGCAACGGCTGGTCGGTGGCGGTGACCGTGCTCATGTACGAGCGGTTCATGGTCTCGCTGCCTTCGGCCATGCCCGGGCGCCGGGCCGGCCAGCTGGACGAACCGGCGGGCGCGGCCGCGGCCCGGGCCGCGGCCGCCCGCACCAGCGGCCGGACCGGCGTCAGCGAGCTGGTCATCGACGTGGCCGGGAAGCTCGGGGCGGCCACCGACCCGGTCCGGCGCCAGGAGCTGGCCGCCCTGTGGGCCCAGGAGACCACCAACGGATACCTGGCCCGGGGCGGGCAGAGCGCCCGGGACGGGAAGCGGCCCAGCGCCCGCGGCTCGCTGACCAAGCTGGCCCGGTCCCAGCTGGTCCGGGCGGGCCGCGACACCGGGATGTCGGTGCTGGGCGCCCAGGGCATGCTGGCCGGCCCGGACACCACCGGCGGCGGTGAGGTCCAGCACCGGGCGCTGTCCAGCCCGGGCGCCTCGATCGCGGGCGGCACCGACGAGATCCAGCGCGGCATCGTCGGCGAGCGCCTGCTCGGCCTGCCCAAGGAGCCCCGGACCGACCGGGA
>DASXJM010000609.1:0-5670 GCA_036497405.1 Streptosporangiaceae bacterium
CTTGCGCGGTGACCTCAACCTGACCAGCGACGTGCTGCTGTTCCTGGCCGCGGTGGTCGGCGTGGCGCTGGCCGGCGGGTTCATCCCGGCCGTGCTGGCCGCGGTCGCCGGGTCGCTGCTGCTGAACTACTACTTCACCCCGCCGCTGCACCGGTTCACCATCGCCGAGGGCAACAACGTGCTGGCCCTGGCCATCTTCCTGGCCGTCGGGCTGGCGGTGAGCTCGGTGGTGGACGACGCGGCCCGGCGGACCAAGCAGGCGGCCCGGGCCGGCGCCGAGTCCGAGCTGCTGGTCACCACGGCGGGCAGCGTGCTCCGCGGCCAGCAGGCCCTCCCGGCGCTGCTGGAACGGGTGCGGGAGTCGTTCGGCATGCGGTCGGTGAGCCTGCTGGAGTGCCAGGGCGCGGACGGCGGCGACCCGGACCGGTCCGGCACGCCCGGCAAGACCAGCCGGATCCAGGGGCCGGGGCGGCGCTGGATGGTCGTGGCCAGCACCGGGGACGAGCCCGTGACCTCGCCCGAGGACGCGGACGTGGACGTGCCGGTGACCGGCACGCTGACGATGGCCCTGCGCGGGCGACCGCTGCCCGCCACCGACCGGCGGGTGCTGGGCGCGTTCGCGGCCTACGCCGCCGCGGCCCTGGAGCAGCAGCGGCTGACGGCCGAGGCCGAGGCGGCCAAGCCGATCGCCGAGGCCGACCGGATGCGGACGGCGCTGCTCACCGCGGTCAGCCACGACCTGCGCAGCCCGCTGGCCTCGGCCAAGGCCGCGGTGACCAGCCTGCGCTCGCCCGAGGTGCGCTGGACCAGGGCCGACCGGGACGAACTGCTGGCCACCGCGGACGAATCGCTGGACCGGCTGACCCGGCTGGTCGACAACCTGCTCGACATGAGCAGGCTCCAGGCCGGGGCGCTGTCGCTGTTCCCGCGGCCGGTCGGGGTGGATGAGATCGTGGCCCGGTCCCTGGACGACCTCGGGCCGCGCGGCCGGCAGGTGGTGGTCGACATCCCGGAGGCGCTGCCCGCGATCACGGTCGACCCGGCCATCCTGGAGCGGGTGGTGGTCAACCTGACCGAGAACGCGCTGCGCTACTCCCCGGCCGGGGTGCCCCCGTTGCTGACCGCGAGCACGCTCGGGGACCAGGTCGAACTGCGCGTCGTCGACCGCGGCCCGGGGATACCGGAGAAGGAGCGGGACCGGATGTTCGTTCCGTTCCAGCGCCTGGGCGACACCGACAACACCACCGGGGTCGGCCTCGGGCTGGCCCTGGCCCGGGGTTTCACCGAGGCCATGGGGGGCGTCCTGAACGCCGAGGAGACGCCGGGGGGCGGGCTGACCATGGCCGTGACCTTGCCGGCGGCGGTGGCCGGGGCGGGTCCCGGGGCGGTTGAGCCGGGGCACCGGGAGCGGGCCGGCCAGTCGGCCGGGGCCGATCAGCCGGCCGGCCAGCCGGCTGGAGCCGGCCAGGATCAGCCGGCCGCGACGTGACCCGGGTCCTGGTCGTCGACGACGAGCCGCAGATCCTCCGGGCCCTGCGGATCAACCTGCGCGTCCGCCAGTACGACGTCGTCACCGCGGCCACCGGGGCCGAGGCCCTGGACGTGGCGGGCAAGCACCCGCCGGATCTGGTCGTGCTGGACCTGGGGCTACCCGACCTGAGCGGCCTGGAGGTCATCGAAGGCCTGCGCGGCTGGACCAGCGTGCCGATCGTGGTGCTGTCCGGCCGGGCCGACAGCGCCGACAAGGTGGAGGCGCTGGACGCCGGGGCCGACGACTACGTGACCAAGCCGTTCTCCATGGACGAGCTGCTGGCCCGGATGCGGGCGGCGCTGCGCCGGTCCGGTCCGCCCGAGGACGAGCCGCAGATCAAGCTGGGCGACCTGGTGGTCGACCTGGCCGCCCGCCGGGTGTCGGGCCGCCGGGCGCCTGGCGGGTCCGGCGGGTCCGGCGGCGACATCCGGCTCACCCCCACCGAATGGCACCTGCTGGAGGTGCTGCTGCGCAACCCGGGCAAGCTGCTGAGCCAGCAGCAGCTGCTGACCGAGGTGTGGGGGCCCGGGTACGCCAGCGCCACCGGCAACCTGCGCCTGTACATGGCCCAGCTGCGCCGCAAGCTGGAGCCCGACCCGGCCCGGCCGCAGTGGCTAATCACCGAGCCGGGCATGGGCTACCGGTTCCAGCCCGACCCGTAGGCGTCAGCCGAGCTGGGTGGCCCGGCGGATCACGTCCTGGGCCGGGTAGCCGTCGGCCAGGTCGATGTCCTCGGCCAGCTTGCCGTCCCGGAGCCGGATCAGCCGCTCGCTGCGGGCCGCGATCTGCATGTCGTGGGAGGCCAGCACGATGGTCATGCCCCGCTCGGCCCGCAGCCGGGTCAGCAGGGCCATGATCTCGGCCGCGTTCTGGGTGTCCAGGTTGCCGGTCGGCTCGTCGGCCAGCAGCAGTGACGGGTGATTGACCAGGGCCCGGGCGATGGCCACCCGCTGCTGCTCGCCGCCGGACATGCGTGCGGGCAGGGACTGTTCCCGCCCGGCCAGGCCGACCGCGTCCAGCAGCTCGCGGGCGCGGGCCCGCTTGTCCCACCGCGTCCGGTACGGCAGCACCGGGGCGATCACATTGTCCAGTGCGGTCAGCGCGGGCAGCAGGTTGTAGCGCTGGAACACGAAGCCCACCGTGCGCCGGTAGGCGGCCAGGCCGGAGCCGCGCAGCTCGGTCAGCTCGGTCCCGTTGCTGCGGATGGAGCCGCGGTCGGGGCGTTCCATGGCCCCGACCAGCTGCAGCAGCGTCGACTTACCCGAACCGGACGCGCCGGCCACGGCCACGAAACTGCCGGCCGCGATGGACAAGCTCAGGTCGTCGGCCGCGGCCACCTCCCGGCCGGGGCCGATGCCGTAGCGCTTGCTGACGCCGCGCAGCTCGATCTCGGCGCCGCCGGTCCGATCTTCGGTCACGTCTGTCTCCTGGACTTCTGTCTCCTGGGCTTTCAGTCTCCTGGGCTTCAGTCTTCGGCGAGCAGCTGGGCGGCGGGCAGGCGGCGCAGCAGCTGCGCGGGCGGGATCGCGGAGGCCGCGGTGAGCAGCACGCCGGCCACGGCCGCGACCACGGCCGCGGCGACCAGCCGGTCCGTGAGCTGACCGGTGAAGGCGGCCGCGGCCGCCAGCCCGGCCGCGGCTCCGGCCAGAGCGCCGATCGCGCCGATCACCGCGCCCTCGGTCACCACCATCCGGGTCAGGGTGCGCTCGGGCCAGCCGAAGCTGCGGATCGTGGCCAGCTCGGCCGCGCGCTCGCGGATGTTCAGGAACACCACGTCGGCCACGGCCAGCAGCCCCAGCAACACGGTGGCGACGACCGCGACGTAGTCCACGCCCCGGATCTGGACCGCGACCGCGTCACCGAGCAGGGAGCCGACCACCACCCCCCGGAACGCGACCGTGATCGCCGCCAGCAGGGTCAGCGCCGCCACCCCCACGGCCAGGCTGATCGCCCCGACCAGCGTGCGCCCGGGGGTGCGGGCCACGTTCAGCACGGCCAGCCCGGTGATCCCGCCGGGATGATGCGCCCGCCGGGCCGGCAGCACCGGCGGGCGGACCGCAGCCAGCGGGTCGGCCCGGGTCGCGATCCCGGCCGGCACCGTCCCGGCGACCACGGCCACCGCCACCGCCACCGGCACGGCCAGCGCCGCCCGGGCCACCGACGGGTGCAGGCCCAGCCCGGCGGCGATGGGCAGGGCCAGCGCCGCGCCCAGCAGGCCGGCGGCCAGCCCGATGGCGGCCAGCTCGCCCAGCACCGTGGCGAACAGCCGGGGCCGGGTCCAGCCCAGGCAGGCCAGCACCCCCAGCTCCCGCCGCCGGCCCCGGACGGCGGCGGTGGCCGAGTTGGCTACGAACAGCACGCAGACGATGAGGATCAGGGTGAACAGCACCACGCTCTTGCGGTCGACCGCGGTCAGGATGGCCACCGCGACGCCCTTGTGCACCCAGCCCTCGGTCAGCCGCAGGCCGGGCTGGCCGAACCGGCCGGCGGGCAGGTCGACCACGGTCGGCTTGGGCGACGAGCCGGCCACGATGTCCACGGTGAGGTGGGTCCGGACCGCGATCTGCTGGGCCACCTGGCGGATCCGGGCCAGCGACACGGCGTTCGGGCCGGTGACCCCGGCCACCCGGACCCGGATCACGCTGATCGGGTCGGCCGCGTGCAGGTCACCGCTGAAGTAGCGCTGGTTCTCCAGGACGGGCAGGGCGGCCAGCGTGGTCACCAGCTGGACCGGCTGGCTGACGTAGCCGGCCAGGTTCAGGGTGGGGAGCAGGCTGCTTCCGTCCAGGGCTTGCCGGCTGGCCGGGCTGGCCGGGGTCGCCCTGGTGGGCTGGTAGATACCGAGCGGCACCTGCGACAGCGGGTCGAACGAGGCGATCCGGCCCTGGCTGAACACGCCGGCCAGGCGCGGGACCGGGATGGGCAAGGTGGCGCCGGAGAACGTGTTGGTGGTCGGAGCGTGGCTGGTCAGCCGGCGGTAGGCGGTGTCCGCGTTATCCATCGGGGCCGGCACGAACCCGCCGTCCGAGATGGCCGAGTGCCACACCGACACCGGGTTGTGCACCGCCGCCGGGGTCAGATCCCCGTCCGCCGCCTGGGTGTAGCTGGTCGCGCCGGCCGACCAGTACTCGTCGATCCCCGGGTAGCCCCCGGGCCGCCCGGTCATGTCGGCCAGCAGCTGCCGGTAGGCCTGCTGAGCATTGATGCGGACGCTGAGCACCGGCTGCCCCGGCGCGGTCGCGTCCCGCCTCATGGTGGCCGCGTTCAGCGTCGGCGGCCCGGACGGATCGGCGAGCCGCCGCACCTCGGTCTGGGACCACTCGCCGATGCCGCTGTCCGCCGCGGCCAGCACCGGGAAGGTGACCAGCGAAGTCTTACCACTGTCGATGGTGCCCCCGGCCGCGTTCTCGGCCAGGTAGTGCCCGGAGGTGAGCGCGTGCGGCAGATCGTCCAGCTTCGCCTCGGCGGCCGGGTCCACCGCCGCGATGAGGATCGGGAACTTCCAGACCACGGGCAGGCCAGGACGGCGGGCGGTCAGACCGAATTGAGCGCCGTTGCCGGACAGGCCGTTGCGCCGGGACCAGCACCACGTCTCCGCCTGCGCCTCCAGCGCGAACGGGCTGGCGGCCCGGCCCAGGGTCGGGCACACCTGAACCTGGGACCGGCCCTGGGCCTCATAGGCCGCACCGGTGTCGTTGTCCATGCTCAGCGGGCTGGGCGTGAGGTAGGCGTAGGAGGCCGGCTGCTGGATCCGGGTCTTGCCGTCGACGCTGACCCAGGTCGTGTCGTACCGGAACAACTGCCGGCCGGACGAGGAAAGCGAACTGGCCGGCAGGGGCACGGACACTGGCTGGATGGGCAGGCTGTAGCCGACCATCGCCACCGGCGCCGCGACGTCAACGCCGGGCACGCGCTGGATCTGGCGGTAGTCGGTCATGGTGATGCCGCCGTAGATGCCGGACAGGAAGTTCGGCTGCACCGTCCCGGTCCGCGCCTCGAGCGCGCTGCGGGCCCCGCGCGGGCGGACCAGGATGTCGTAGGCGGCCCGGAAGTGAGCCGACACGGTGCCGGTGGTGCGCAGCTGGGAGGTGCGGGACGCCGCGGTGAGCACGGTGAACGCCGTGGCCGCGACCAGCATC
>DASXJM010000610.1:0-3553 GCA_036497405.1 Streptosporangiaceae bacterium
ATCGTGTTGCGCGCACCCCACTCGCCCGACGAGTGCCGCCGGCTCCTGGCCGAGGTGACCACCTCGCAGTCGGCGTTGTCCTGGCACCTGCACTCCGCTGACGCGGGCCGCCCCGACCCCCGCCTGCGTGGCATCGTCGAGCCGGGGTGGATCTCGGTGGCCCGGTGGCGGGACGCCGCGGGCCGCAACTCCTTCGCCCCCTGGCTGAACGCCTCGCTCAATGGCACGGGCGAAAC
Source organism: Streptosporangiaceae bacterium (assembly GCA_036497405.1). Classification (GTDB taxonomy): domain Bacteria; phylum Actinomycetota; class Actinomycetes; order Streptosporangiales; family Streptosporangiaceae; genus Bog-532. The sequence goes on from DASXJM010000610.1 coordinate 237, forward strand.
AACCACGCTCACCGGCCGGGTTGGCCTGGCCAGATCCCTGGCCGATCTGCTCCCCCTGTTCGGTGGCATCGGCAGCCTGATCGTCCTGCTCATCTTGGTGACCGGGGTGGTCGGGCTGGCCCAGGAGCGCCTTGACGATCTGCCCTTCGTGCTCGCCCCGGTCGGCATGGTGGTGTTCTTCACCGTGTTCGTGAGCGCGGGGATGCGGTCCTTGCACCACAACACCCCCGAGCTCATCGCCGAGATCAACGAGATCCTCGGCTCCACCGCGGTTCATCCGACGCCAGACTCGCCGCTCCGTTAGACCCGTGCCACCGGGCCGGGCCCCGGATTACGCTGGCCGGGTGATTACCGGGGTGCACGCGATCATGTTCTCGCCCGAAGCGGAGAAGGTGCGCGCCTTCCTGAACGATGTGCTCGGCCTGTCGTCGGTGGACGCGGGCGGCGGGTGGCTGATCTTCGCGCTGCCCCCGGCCGAGCTGGCGGTACATCCAGCCGACGGGGCGCCGAGGCACGAGCTGTACCTGATGTGCGACGACATCGAGGCGACCCTGGCTGACCTGCGGGCCAAGGGGGTCGAGGTCGCGCGCGAGGTGGCCGATCAGGGCTGGGGCCTGCTGGCGGCGATCCGCCTTCCCGACGGCACCGAGTTCCCGATCTACCAGCCGCGGCACGCGTCGCCGCTCACGGGCTGACCGATGGCGGGCGGGATCCGGCCTTGTCGTCCGGCCGACCAGGTGGCCGTGGCGGAGCTGGCCATCCGGGCTTGGGCACCGGTGTTCGCGTCGCTGGAGCAGGTGCTGGGGCGGGAGATGTTCCGGCGGTTGCACGGGGAGAGCTGGGAGGACTTTCAGCGGGAGGCGGTGCGGGGGGTGCTGGGCGACCCGGGGATGAGCGTGTGGGTCGCGGAGGATGGGGCGGCGGTGGCTGGGTTCGTGGCGGCGCAGGTGGACGCGGAGCGGCTGATCGGGGAGATCGTCATGGTGGCCGTGGATCCGGAGCGGCAGGGGCGGGGCACCGGGGGTGCGCTGACCGAGTTCGCCACCGGGTGGCTGCGGGAGCAGGGGATGCGGGTGGCCATGGTCGAGACCGGCGGTGACCCGGGGCACGCGGCGGAGCGGCACGTGTACGAGCGGGCCGGGTACCAGTTGCTGGCGGTGGCGCGGTACTTCAAGAACCTGTGAGCGCCGGGGAATGTCGGTGCGCGCTGGGAGGATGGGGACATGGCTGAGGTGACGTTGCGGGAAGTTGAGGACGGGGACCTGGATGGGCTGTTCGAGCAGATGCGCGATCCGGAAGGGGTCTGGATGGCCGCGTTCACGGCCAAGAACCCGGATGACCGGGCGCATTTCGATGCTCACATGGCGCGGGTGCGGGCCGACCCGGGGGTGACGGCGCGGACCGTTCTGCTGGACGGGCAGGCGGTGGGGCATGTGGCCGCCTTCTCCCGGGACGGCGACCTGGAGGTGACCTACACCGTGGACCGGTCCGTCTGGGGGCAAGGGGTGGCCAGCCGGGCGCTGGCGCTGCTGCTGGCGGAGGTGCCGGACCGGCCGGTGTACGCGCGGGCGGCCAGCGACAACGCCGCGTCACTGCGGGTGCTGGCGAAGGCGGGCTTCCAGGTCATCGGGACCGAGCGGGGGTTCGCCCAGGCCCGGCAGGCCGAGATCGAGGAGTCGGTGCTCCGGCTCGATTAAGGCTGGGCCAGCGGGGAGCGGACGCTGGTGAGCTGCTCGGACGCGGTCCAGAGTCGCTGGGCCAGGTTTGGGTCCTGGGCGGCCGCGGAGCGCTTGATGAGCTCGGCGCCACCGCGCATGTGGGCCAGGTGGCGCGGCCCGGTGAAGCTGTTGCCGGGCAGGTCAGCGACGGCAGCGAACAGGACCGGGAGCGCGCCGTGGTCGGGATCTTGAGCCAGCAGGCGCAACGCCACCGCCCAGGCCCGGTCGGCTGGGCGGCGGGCGGAGTCGTGCTGGTAGATGGCGCTGTTGACCAGGCCGGGGTGCGCGGCATCGGCCCGTACCGGTGAGGCCGCGGCGGTCAGGCGACGCTGAAGCTCGGCGCTGAAGAGCAGGTTGGCCAGCTTGGAGTCGTTGTAGGCGCGGGACGGGCGGTAGGTGCGGCGCTCCCAGTTGAGATCGTCGAAGTCCAGGCGGGCCATCCGCTCGGCCTGCGAGGCGACGGTCACGACCCGGCCGGTGACGTGCTCCAGCAGCAGGCTGGTCAGGGCGAAATGGCCCAGGTGGTTGACCCCGAACTGGGACTCAAAACCGTCGACGGTGCGGGTGAGCACCGGCGATGACACCCCAGCGTTGTTGATCAGCAGATCGATCGGGCCCTCCCAGGCGGCCGCGAAGGCTCGCACCGAGTCCAGGCGGGCCAGGTCCAGCGGGCGGACTTCGGTCCGGCCCTCGATGCCGGCCGCGACGGCCTGGCCCTTGGCCGGGTCACGGACGGCCAGCACCACGTGGGCACCCGCTCCGGCCAGGGCTTGGGTCACCGAATGACCGATGCCGCTGCTGGCGCCGGTCACGATCGCGGTCCGCCCGGTCAGGTTGGGCAGGTCCAGGCCCTGAAAAGTAGTCATAGGAAACAATGTAGTCATTGACTACTATGCTGTCAATGACTACATCACTGGTAGGGTCGCGGTCATGACCGACCGTCCCTACCATCACGGCCACCTGCGGGACACGCTGCTGGCCGAGGCCGAGCGCACCCTGCGGGAGCAGGGCGTCGAGCAACTGTCCCTGCGCGACCTGGCCCGGCAGGCCGGCGTCAGCCACGCGGCCCCGCGCCGCCACTTCGCCGACCGCCAGGCGCTGCTGGACGCGCTGGCCGGGGCGGGTTTCACCCGGCTGGCCGACGAGGTGGCCGCGGCCATCGCGGCCGCAGGCCCGGACTTCCGGGCCCGGCTGCGGGCCACCGGGGCGGCCTACGTGCGGTTCGCCACCGAGGACCCGGCCCTGATGGAGTTGATGTTCGCGGCCAAGAACGCGGAGGCGAACGGGGAGCTGGCGGCCGGGGCCGGGCGCCTGTTCACCCTGGTCGGCGACTTGATCCGGGAAGGACAGCAGACCGGCCAGCTGCCGCCCGGTGACCCCGAGCGACTCCGGCTGCTGATCATGGCCACGGCGCGGGGCATCGCCGGGATCGTCGGCCCGGGTCAGCCCGGGGCCGGGCAGGCCGACGCCCTGCTCGACGACACGGTCGCGCTGTTCACCCGCGGACCGGCCGGCTAGCTGGAGCTAGGGCTCGGGCTGGTCGGCGGCCATCTCGTCCAGCAGGGCCAGCACCTCGTCCGGGGCCAGGTCCTCCAGCTC
>DASXJM010000611.1:0-4487 GCA_036497405.1 Streptosporangiaceae bacterium
CTGGAGGCGGCCCGGCGGCTGGGCCGGCCCACGCTGGTGCTCTGCCCCAACACCGCGATCCAGGCCCAGTGGATGGCGCAGTGGCAGCAGGTGTTCGGGCCGCCGGAGGACGAGCGGGCCACCGCCGACCGGGAGCTGCCCACCCCGCTGACCGTGCTCACCTACCAGGCCGTGTGCACGATCGACAGCAACTCGGCCCACCATCAGCTGCCGGACGGGAAACTGCTGGACATCCTGCACCCGAACGGGCGGGCCCTGCTCGACCGGCTGACCGCGCAGGGCCCGTGGACGCTGGTCCTGGACGAGTGCCACCACCTGCTGGAGATCTGGGGGCGGCTGCTGCGGGAGATCGTGGCCCGGCTCAAGGACCCCTACCTGGTCGGGCTGACCGCGACGCCGCCGCACCTGATGACCGCGGACCAGAAGGCGCTGCACGAGGAGATGTTCGGGGCGGTCGACCTCGAAGTGTCGGCGCCGGCCCTGGTCCGCGACGGCCACCTGGCCCCGTACCAGGAGCTGGCCTGGTTCACCACGCCGACCCCGGCCGAGGCCGACTACGTGCACGGCGAGGCGATCCGGTTCGCCGAGCTGCGGACCGGCCTGCTCGACCCGGGGTTCGCCGCCACCTCGTTCCTGGCCTGGCTGCGGCAGCGGGTGGTGGAACGCCACGACACCAGCCGGGGCGACACCGGCGGCGGCGCCCAGGTCTCGTGGGACCGGTTCGCCCGGGACGAGCCCGCGCTGGCCGACGCGGCGCTGCGGCTGCACAGCGACGGGCTGCTGCCGCTGCCGGAGGGGGCCCGGCTGCGCGAGCAGCACCGGCAGCCGCCGACGGCCGAGGACTGGGTCGCGCTCATCGGCGACTACTGCCGCCACGCCCTGCTGCCCAGCGACGATCCCCGTGACCAGGACGCCTACGAGGCCATCCGCCGGGCGCTGCCCGCCATCGGCTACCGGCTGACCCGGACCGGGCCCCGGGCGGCCGAGTCCCCGGTCGACCGGGTGCTGGCCCGGTCGCAGAGCAAGGCCCAGGCGGTGACCGAGATCCTGCGGGCCGAATCGGCCGAGCTGGGCGACCGGTTGCGGGCCCTGGTGCTGACCGACTTCGCCGAGGCGGGCGGGACGGTGCCGGCCGCGCTGACCGGGGTCATGGACGAGGGCGCGGGCGGGGCCCGGCTGGCGCTGGAGACCCTGCTCGCCGACCCGGACGCGGCCCCGCTGGACCCGGTGCTGATGACCGGCCAGCGGGTGGCCTGCGGCCCGGACACGGCCCAGCGCCTGGTGGCCTGGCTGGCCGGCGCGGCCCCGGGCCTGGCCGCCACGGTCCTGGCCGCCGACGGCACCTTCGAGCAGGCGCCGGCCGTCGAGATCGAAGGCGGGCCGGGCTGGGAGCCGCGCAAGTACGTCCCCCTGATCACCCGGTTCTTCGCCGAAGGCGGCAGCCAGTGCCTCATCGGCACCCGGGCCCTGCTCGGCGAGGGCTGGGACGCCCCGGCGGTCAACGTGGTCATCGACCTGACCGCGGCGACCACGCCGACCTCGGTGGTGCAGCTGCGGGGCCGGGCGCTGCGGCTGGACCACGGCTGGCCCGGGAAGGTGGCCGACAACTGGGCCGTGGTCTGCCTCACCGCCGATCATCCCAAGGGCGCCGCCGACTACGGCCGGTTCGTCCGCAAGCACGACCGCTACTTCGCCCTCTCCTACTCGACACTGTCGGGCAGCGGCGACATCATCTCCGGGGTGGCCCACGTCGACCCGGACCTGTCGCCGTTCGGGCCGCCCGATCCCGGACAGCTGGCCGAGCTCAACGCGCAGATGCTGGTCCGGGCCGGGCAGCGCTCCGAGGCCCGGGACCGCTGGAACATCGGCGCCCCCTACGCCGACGAGCCGGTGGCCACGGTGACCGTGACCACCCGCCGCGCCCTGGGCCTGCCCCGGGCCTACCTGCCGGCGGCGGCCGAGCGCTCGGCACCGGTCGGCCGCCTGCTTCGGGCCGTGCGCTGGTGCTTCCGGGTCGCGGCCGACGCCGACCGGGCCCCGTCCTCGGGCAGCCTGGAAGACATGGCCGCCGCCGTGGCCGACGCCCTGCACGCGGAAGGGCTGGTGAGCCGGGGCGGCGACGCGGTGCAGCTGGAAGCGCTGGCCGGCGGCTACCGGGCCCGGCTGGGCGAGGTTTCCGCCCCGGAATCGGCCACGTTCGCGGCCGCCCTGGAAGAGGTGCTGGCCCCGCTGGCCCAGCCCCGGTACCTGGTGCCCCGGCTGTTCCTGCCCCGGCCGGATGGGCGCCGCGCCGCGCTGGCCCTGGCCGCCCGGCGGCTGACCGGCCGGGGCACCCCGGCCACGGTGGTGTACCACGCGGTCCCGGCCGTGCTCGGCACCAACCGGAAGCGGGCCGAGACGTTCGCGCAGGCCTGGCACGCCCAGGTCAGCCCCGGCGACCTGCTGTACGCGGGCTCGCCCGAGGGCGCGGGCGTGCTGGCCGCCCAGCGCGGCGATGACCCGTTCGCGGTGACCACCCAGCTCCGGACCTTGTGGCGCTGATCCGCAGGGTCGTCAGGCCGAACGTAGCAGGAAGGCCCAGCCGAGCGGCGGCTTCTGGACGTCGATCGCGGCTCGGTAGTTCACCCGAGGCGGCGGCCGGTATCTAGCGCGGCGACCAGGGAAAACCGGCCCCGGCACCGGTAGTTCACCCGATAGCTGACCCCGGTCGCCCGCGCCTAGCGTCGAGGTATGTCACATCATGAAGCTGAAGCAAGGTCCGGAGGGAACGTAGTTCGCCGCGGCGTGGCCCTCACCCCGATGGAAACCCGGCGGGACGTCATCGTCCGGACCGCGATGCTGGCCGACGAGCTCGGGTACGAGACGTTCGGCCTGCCCGAGGGCTGGGGATTGGACGCGGGCCCGGTTCTGACCGAAATCGCGCTCCGGACCAGCCGGATCCGCCTGGTGTCCAGCATCCTTTCGGTCTGGGGGCGCACCCCGGGCACGCTGGCCATGACCGCCGCCACCCTGGATCAGATCAGCGGTGGCCGCTACGTGCTGGGCCTGGGGACCAGTACCAAGGCGCTGGTCGAGGGGTTCCACGGACTGGCCTTCGACCACCCGGCGGCCAAGCTGCGCGCGGTGGTGGCCGAAGTCCGCGGGCTGCTGGCCGGCCGGCCCGCTCAGCTCGGCCCAACTGCAGGCTCGGGCGCCGGGGCGGCCCCGCGCCCGTTGCGCCTGGGCCAGCCGCCCGCGCCCGAGCTGCCGATCTGGGTCGCCGCGCTGGGCCCGCACACCGTCCGGGTCGCCGCCGAACTCGGCGACGGCTGGATCCCGGCCCTGGTGGCCCGGGATCGCCTGCCCGGCTGGGCGGCAGACCTCCGCCAGCTGCGCGAAGCCGCCGCCCCCTCGATGCGGCCGTTCACGGTGGCGGCCGGCCCGCTGACCGTTGTCGGCGACGACTCCGAGGTGACCCGGGCCATCGCGGCCACCGCCATCGCCTGGTACCTGAGCGCCATGGGCGAGGTCTACGCCCGGTCGGTGTCCGGCCAGGGCTACGCGGCCGAGGTCCAGGCGATCATCGCCGACAACCCTCACCCCAGCCCCCGGCAGGGCATGGTTCCGCCCGCGGCGCAGGGCGTTCTCGACCAGCTCGCGGTCTACGGCACCGGCGCCCAGGTCCGCGAGCAGTTGCAGCGCTGGGACGCCGCCGCCGACATCGTCGCCCTCATGCTGCCACCGGGCCTGCCCTGGCCCACCATCGAAGCGACCCTGCGCGCCGCCGCCCCGAGCGTCAGCCCAAGGCCACGGCCGCGGCCCGCCTACGCCGCCGTCGACTGAGCCTCAGGGCAGCAGGATGAGCTTGCCGCGAGCCTGGCCGGAGAGGCTGATCTCCAGGGCGGTGTGCCAGCCTTCCAGGGGGAAGGTGGCCGCGATCGGGATGGTGAACTTGCCGGCGGCGGCCAGCTGAGCGAACTCGGCGAACACGGCCGGCCGGTCGAACGGCACCCGGTGCTCCTCGTGGAAGCTGTCGCGGACGCCGAGCTCGGCGGCGGCCTCGAAGTCGGAGATGGTGAGGACCCGCCGGGGGTCGCCGCCCGCGATCTGGACCAGATCGGGCAGGGCGCCGCCGACCGGAGCGGTGTCGAGGACCAGGTCAGCCGGGCCACCGGTGAGGGCGCCGACCCGGCCGGCCAGGCCGTCGCCGTAGGCGGTCACGGCCGCGCCCAGGTCACCGAGCCGCTGGGCGTGGGCCGGCCCGGCGGTGGCGATGACCCGGGCGCCGCGCAGCAGCGCGATCTGAACGGCGGCGAACCCGACCATGCTGCCGGCCCCGTGGATGACGATCGTGTGCTCAGCCGACAGCCCCAGCTGGGCCAGGTGCCGGTAGGCGGTCTCCAGCGCCATCGGCAGCGCGGCCGCCGCGGTGCGGTCGAGCCCGGCCGGCACCGGGGTCCAGTGGTCCATGATGGCCCGGTCCGACGCGCCCGCTACCGGGGCGCCGC
>DASXJM010000612.1:0-3315 GCA_036497405.1 Streptosporangiaceae bacterium
CGCCCGCAGCGCGTGCTGGATGCGGTTGCTGAGCTGGCCGAGGACCTCGCTGGGCACGTCCTTGGGGGTCTGGGTGATGAAGTAGACGCCCACGCCCTTGGAACGGATCAGCCGGACGGTCTGCGCCACCGAGGTCAGGAACGCCTTGGACGCGTCCTCGAACAGCAGGTGGGCCTCGTCGAAGAAGAAGGCCAGCTTCGGCTGGTCCAGGTCGCCGGCCTCGGGCAGCTGCTCGAACAGCTCGGCCAGCATCCACATCAGGGCGGTGGAGAACAGCTTGGGCTTGTCCTGCACGGCCGGCAGCTCCAGGCAGGAGATGATCCCCCGCCCGTCCGGCGCGGTCCGCATCAGGTCGTGAATGTCGAGCATGGGCTCGCCGAAGAACTCGTTGCCGCCGCCGTCCTCCAGCCCGGTCAGGGCCCGGAGCAGCACGCCGACGGTGGCCGACGACAGCCCGCCGATGCCGGTCAGCTCGGCCTTGCCCTGGTCGGAATCGAGGAAGGTCAGCAGGGCCCGCAGGTCGGACAGGTCGAGCAGGGGCAGCGCCTTCTCGTCGGCGTAGTGGAACACCAGCGACAGCGACTGCTCCTGGGTCTCGTTGGCCCCGAGCACCTTGGCCAGCAGCTGCGGCCCGAAGTCCAGCACGGTGGCCCGGACCGGGATGCCCGGGCCGATGCCACCGAGAGCCAGGAACTCGACCGGGAACCCGCGGGCCTGAAACTGCAGGCCCAGCTCCTGGGCGCGCTTACCGGCCGCGCTGGCCGGATCGCCCGGATCGGCCAGCCCGGACACGTCCCCCTTGACGTCGGCCACGAACACCGGCACGCCCGCGGTGGACAGCTGCTCGGCCAGGCCCTGCAGGGTCTTGGTCTTGCCGGTACCGGTGGCCCCGGCGATCAGCCCGTGCCGGTTGATCATCCGCAGGGGCAGCTTGACCGCCGCCCCCGGGACGACCGCCCCGTCGTGCACACCCCGTCCGAGGTCAATTGCTGCCCCGTCGACGGCGTAGGCCGTCGTGATCGCTTCCGCGAAATCGGCCATTTCATTCCTTTGACCTCAGCAGATACCGGCTCACGGAGCCTAACGCCCGCTACCGGACCCTGCCAAGGAAGGCCGATCCCGGGTTACCGGCGGCTGCGGCGCGGGCCGAGCTTGACCCAGGCCAGGACGCCCAGGACCGCCAGCAGCACCAGCGGCGAGAACAGCAGGTGCATGACCGCGGTGAGCACGATGACGGCGACGATGGCCAGGGCGATGAAGGCGACGATGGCGAACATTGGACTGATCCCCGTTTCATTTCCAGGTGAGGCTCTTACCTCTTCAGAGTGCCGCCCGGATCGCCTGCCGTCGATGGGGATTACCCCCCATTGGACCCTCAGGTGCGGGCCTCCGCCCCCTGATGGATGAGGGCCAGCCGCAGCCAGCTCAGCAACGTATCGAAGTCCTGGTCGAGGGTCGCCGGGTCGTGCTGGCGGAACCGGCCCGAGGCCTCGCTGGCCGCGAAGCCGAGCACGGCCGAGCTGAGCAGCCGCTCGGTCCGCACGGCGGCCGCCTCGGGCAGGCCGGACTCCTGCAGGGTGGCCACCACCGCGGTCCGGGTCCGCTGCGCGGCCGGGGTGACGGCCGGGCGGCTGAGCAGCAGCGGGAAGGCGGCCGGGTGACGCCGGGCCACCGCCCGGATGCCACTGGCCATGGCGGTCAGCCGCTCCTCCCAGGAGCCCTGGGCCGGCACCGGGACCGCGGTCAGCAGCCGCTCGACCAGGCCGTCGAGCAGGGCTTCCTTACCGTCCAGGTGCCGGTAGAGGGCCATCGCGGTGACCCCCAGCCGCCGGGCCACCGCGTGCAGGCTGACCGCAGCCAGCCCCTCGGAGTCGGCGATGGCCATGGCCGCGTCCAGGATCGCGGCCCGGTCGATCCGCGCCGGACGTCCCATGGTTCCTCCGTTCGCCGCCTTCTCACGGATAAGTATATACCGTATGCTTACAGCGTATACATTGGACGACCCGGAGGTGGGTCATGCGAATATTGCTCAGTGACGGGGCCGGGCTGACCGCGCGGCAGTGCGCCACCGTGCTGGCCCGGCGCGGACACCGGGTCGAGGTCCTGAGCCCCGATCCCGTGTGCCTGTGCCGGTTCACCGGCCGGGTCCGGGCCGTGCACCGGGTGCCGGGGATCGGGGCCGACCCGTTCGGCTGGCTGGACGCGGCCCTGGCCGTGGCCGCCCGGACCGGGGCCGAGGTGCTGCTGCCGGTCCAGGAGCAGGTCGCGGTGATGTCGCGGGCCCAGGACCGGATCGCTGCCGCCGGGCTGCTGACCGCGGTGCCCGGCTTCGGCGCGCTGGCCCAGGTTCAGGACAAGGTGTCGGCCTTCCGGACCCTGGCCCGGCTCGGGCTGCCGCAGCCGCCCGCCACCGTGGTCACCAGCCCGGACGAGCTGCTGGCCACGGCCGGGCCGCCGGTCTACGCCAAGACCCCGATCGGCACCGCCTCGGCCGCCGTCCAGTACGTGCCGACCCGGGCCGAGCTGACCCGGCTGGCAGCCAATTGGCCGGGGCCGGAAGCCAGCCTGCTGCTGCAGCAGCCGGTGCCGGGCCCGCTGGCCATGGTCCAGTCGGTGTTCGCCCGCGGTGAGCTGGTGGCGTTCCACGCCACCCAGCGGACCCGGGAGGGGACCAACGGCGGGTCCAGCCACAAGCTCGGGCTGGCCCTGCCCGCGTCCCGGGCCGCGATCACCGCCCTGGGCTCGGCCCTGGACTGGCACGGCGCGCTGTCGGCCGACGTGATCCTGGACGGCCGGGAGCCGCAGTTCGTCGACATCAACCCGCGCCTGGTCGAGCCGGTCAACGCCGACCGCTCCGGCGTCGACCTGGCCGGCACGCTGGTCGAAGTCGCCCGCACCGGCCACGCGCCGACCCAGCCGCCCGCCACCCCGGGGATCCGCACCCACCAGTTGCTGCTGGCCGTGCTGGGCGCGGCCCGGCACGGCCGGCGCCGCGATGTCCTGCGCGAGCTGGGGCAGGCGCTGACCCGGACCGGGGACTACCGCGGCAGCAGCGAGGAGCTGACCCCGGGCTGGTCCCTCCCGGTGCTGGCCGCCGCCCTGGCCACGGTGGCCGTCCCGGCGGCCGGGCGCTGGTTCGCCGACGGCGCCACCAGCGCCTACTCCCTGACCCCGGCCGCCTGGCAGGAACTCCGCACCGGACCGATGAGCCCGGCCCCCGACCTTCGTTCAACCAAGGACAAGGTCATTTCCGGGACGTGAGGAGGCGCGATGAGCACGGTGATCACCCACGCGGTGATGTCGGTGGACGGCTTC
>DASXJM010000613.1:0-3990 GCA_036497405.1 Streptosporangiaceae bacterium
GCCGACAGCCAGCTGCGGGTGCTGGTGCACGCCGACGAGCCCGAGGCGGTCGAGACCCCGCTGGTCGAGCCGTTCACGGCCGAGAAGCTCGGCACCGGGCTCAAGTCCCAGTACCTGCAGAAGTTCCAGCAGGGCCCGGACCTGACCGGGGTGGTGAACTACGCCTGGCGGGTGGAGGACATGGAGACCGACGTGCGCGTGTTCACGGCCTGCGGTGACCTGGGCCGGCTGCAGGCGGCCATGCCGGACATCGATCAGCTGACCAACACGATCTCGGTCGAGCCGCTATGACGTTCCGGGGCGGGATCGGGGCCTTCCTGCTCGGCTTCGTGATGTTCGTGGCGGCCATCGTCGCGTTTGCCCTGAACGCTCCCACCGTGGTCGGGGCGCTGTTCCTGGTGGCCATGGTGGCCTGCGGCGTGGTTGGCTTGGTGCTCGTGGCCCGGGATTCGAGCCGGCTGAAGGCCTCCGCCCGCGCCGCCCAGCAGCAACAGGCTCAGCAGAGGGAACCGTGGGACGACTGAACCGCCAGGCGGGCCAAGGGCCGGCCAGCCCGGGGTCAACTCCGGGGACAGCTCAGGAGACCGCTCCGGGGACGACCCCCGAGGCGGTCCTGGCCGACCTGCAACGCCGTAGCCAGCTGGCCCTGGGCGCCGCGTTCGTGGTGCTGATCGGGGCGGTGATCGCCTTCGCGCTGGGCGCGCGGCCGGTCGGCATCGTGCTGCTGGTGCTGATGCTGCTAGGCGGAATGGCCAGCTTCTGGTTCTCGGTCAAGTTCCGCAACCGCGCCGTGGCCGAGGCCCGGGTGGCCCGCCAGGCCCAGGCGGCCCGGGCCGCCGCCAACGGCAACCGGGCCGCCGCCAGCGGCAAGAGGAAGCCGACCCGTCCCAGCCCTTGATTTCATATTGAAGGTTGGTCGCCGGGCCATCAGGCCGGTGCGGGCACCGTCACCGTGATCAGGTTCCCGTCGCCCACGTTGAGCAGGGCCCGGCCCGGCTTGGGGCTCTCGCCGGTCATGCTGCGGGTGAGCCGGACCCCGATCAGGTCGCCTTCCGGCAGCGTCTGCGGGGCGATCAGGCAGCCGCGGCGGGCCCGCCGCGCCTCCACGTGCCACCCGCCGAACCCGCCGCTCAGCGTCTCGGCGTCGCCGCCCAGGATCAGGCCGTGGCCGTGGTCGGCCCCGAAGCTGATCAGCTTGCTGAGCTCGTCCTCGGCCTCACAGTCGCGATGCTGCTCGGCGTCGTCGATGATGACCACGCCCGGCCCGGTGAACGAGCCGACCGCGGCCGCGAAGTCGGCCGCGCCCAGCTCCGGCCCCTCGAACGCCGCCACCACCCCGGGCTGGCCGGCCAGGTCCCGCAGCGGTGACGGCCGCGGCGTGACCAGGACCAGCTGCGTACCCGCGGACAGCAGCGAGCGGGCCATGGTGGCCAGGACCGTGCTGCGCCCGGACTTGGCCGGGCCGCCCACGATGAACACCGGCATGCCGTCGGCCAGGTTGGGGCCGAGGGCGGTCAGCTCGTCGCCGCCCACCCCGACCATGGCCCAGAGTGCTCCCGTGTTCCGGGGGCCCGTGCTGACCGGCCCGCCCCGGGGGCCGGTGGTGCCGGCCTGGGCCTGGGCGGCCGGCCGCAGCTGCCAGGCCTCGTCGAAGCCGATCCGCCCGGGCAGCATGTCGACCCGGAACGGCCGCGCGCTCCGGGGCAGGCCGGCGTCGCGGCGCTGGGCGGCCGTGGCCACGGCCGCGATCGCGTCGGCCTGGCCGGGGCCGGAGCTGTCCTCGGCCAGCAGCGCGACCTGGGTCTCGATGCCGGAGCCGTTGCGGAACGCCCGCCCGGCGGGCACCTGGTCCGGCAGCTCCCGCGGCCGCAGCCCGATCATCCCGTAGTCGTCCCGGTCGGGCAGCCGGAAGGCCAGCTTGTCCTCGGTCATCGAGGAGATCCGGCCCGCGATCAGCGACCGGTCGCCGGTCATGACCAGGTGCACCCCGGCGCTGGCCCCCTCACCGAGGATCTTGGTGATGATGTCGGCCAGCTCGCCGCCGCTCAGCTCCCCGAGCGAGGTGGTGAACCCCTCCCAGCGGTCGAGCAGGACCAGGATGTGCGGGAGGGCCACCCCGGGGCCCGGCCCGGCCGTGGCCGCCCGCTGCTCGCCGATGCCCGCGAAGCCGCCCTCGGCCAGCAGGTCCTGGCGGCGGCTGACCTCGTCGCCGAGCCGGGTGATGAGCCGGACCGCCCGCTCGGTCTGGGTCCGCGTCACCACCGCCCCGCAGTGCGGCAGGCCGGTCAGCGGCAGCAGCGCCCCGTTGCCGCAGTCGATCCCGTACAGGTGCAGGTCGGCCACGGTATTGGTGGTGGCGGCGGACGCGGCGATGGTGCGCAGCAGCTGGGACCGGCCGCTGCGGGGGCCGCCCGCCGCCATCAGGTGGCCGAACTCGGTCAGGTCGATCTGGGCGGGCTGCTGGTCCTGGGCCGCGGGCAGGTCGTCGATCCCGTAGGGGATCGGGGCCAGCGTGCCCGGCTCGGCCGGGTCCTGCAGGCGGCCCCGGGTCACATCGCTGAGCAGCAGCGTCTCGGTCAGCGCGGGCAGCCAGGGGCTGTGCTGGGGCCGGATCCGCAGCTCGCGGGCGGCGCCCCGGATGGCCTGGACCAGCACCTTGAGGTCGGTGACCTCTTCTTCTTCCTGCCCCCGGGCCTTGGGCCGCTGCGGTTCCGGCCGCCCGACCCCGGCCCAGTCCAGCCGGGCCAGCCAGGGCCGCTCGCCCGCGCCCTGGTCGGTGCCGGGACGGCGGCCCCCGACCCGGCCCGACTGGAACGGGACCAGCGAGGCGTGGCCGAGCCGGACGTAGCCGCGGCCCGGGGTGGACGGGGAGATGTGCGCGGCCTCCGGGGCCTCGATCACGTCCGCGCTCTCGTTGGCGTCGGTGACCCGCAGCGCGATCCGCAGGTTGGTGTTGGCCCGGATGTCGGCCGAGACCGCGCCGGTCGGGCGCTGGGTGGCCAGGATCAGGTGGATGCCCAGCGAGCGGCCCCGCTGGGCGATGTTGACCAGGCCGGTGACGAAGTCGGGCAGGTCCCGGACCATGGACGCGAACTCGTCGATGACGATCAGCAGCCGGGGCAGCGGCTCCAGCCGGCTGGATTGGCCGGCCCGCTCCTGCTTGATCGTGTAGTCCTCGATGTCCTTGGCGTCGGCCGCGGCCAGGATGTGCTCGCGCCGGGTCAGCTCGGCCGACAGCGAGACCAGGGCCCGCTCGACCAGATGAGCGTCGAGGTCGGTGACCATGCCCACCGTGTGCGGAAGCTGGACACAGTCCTTGAACGCGCTGCCGCCCTTGTAGTCGACCAGCACGAACGTCATGGCCTCGGGCCGGTTGGCCACCGCCAGCGACGCGACCAGCGTCTGCAGCAGCTCCGACTTACCGGAGCCGGTGGTCCCGGCGACCAGGCCGTGCGGTCCGTCCCGGCGCAGGTCGATGCCGAACGGCCCGTCGTAGGACTCGCCCAGCACGGCCAGGGTGGACCGGCCGCTGGCGCTCCAGCCGGCCACGATCGGGTCCGGGGCCGGCGGCTCCAGGCCGAGCACGTCCAGCAGCCGGCAGGCGTCCGGCAGACCGGCCCCGTCGTCGCTGTCGCTGACGTCCCGGACCGGGGCCATGCCCCGGGCCAGCCGGGCGCACCAGGACACCCCGACGTGGTCGGGGCGCACCCCGGCCACGGTGTCCTCGCTCATCTGCTGGACCCGCAGCCCGCCGCGTTCGACGGTGGTGACCGCCTGGCACTCGGCGGGCAGCAGCCGCTCGTCGGCGTCCAGGCAGATGGCGAAGATCCCGGCCTGGGGACCCTCGCGCAGGATCTGCACCGCGCCCGGCAGCATGCGCAGTTTCCGCGACCCGTCGAACACCACCACGATGTCCTGCCGGAACGTGACCTGCTGCCCCACCGGGCCCATGCCCGCGTCGCGCTGGGCCCGCTGCCGGTCGGTCAGGAT
>DASXJM010000614.1:0-1819 GCA_036497405.1 Streptosporangiaceae bacterium
AGCAGCATCAGGACGATGGCGGCGGCGGCCGCGCACACGATCAGGGCGATGGAGGCCGCGGCCAGCCCGCTCGGGATCTGGCTGGCGGTCAGGTCACCCGCGGCGACCGGCTGGGCCGCGCCCTTGGGGATCTGGATCGTCGGCGTCTTCGGCTTGGTCCTGACCGGCAGCGGGCTGATCAGCTGGCCGACCGGGGTGACCTTGCCGTCGAGGGCGAAGCCCCAGTTGAGCAGGGACTTGGCGTAGTTGACTTCGGTCAGGGCCGGGCAGTGCAGCAGGGTCACGATCAGCGTGACCCCGTTCCGCTTGGCCAGCCCCACGTAGGTGGCGCCCGCGGCCGAGGTCCAGCCGATCTTGCCGCCGAGGCCGCCCGGGTAGGTGGACAGCAGCGAGTTCTGGTTGACCAGGGTCTCGTTCTTGGCCGCGCTGACCTTGAAGTCGAACGTCCTGGTCTGGTCGTACTGCAAGAACGCGGGCAGCTTGAGGGCCTGGCGGGCGATGAGGGCCAGGTCGTAGGCGCTCACGTGCTGCCCAGGGGCGTCCAGGCCGTTGGGGTCCTTGGCCACCGTGTCCCAGGCCTGCAGGTGGTGAGCCTCGGCGTTCATCAGGGCCACGCCGTTGCTGAGCGACCCGGTCCCCTGGGCCAGCGCGATCGCGGCGTCGTTGGCCGAGATGAGCAGGAGCGCGTGGTACAGGTCGGACACCTTGTAGCCGGCGCCGGGGACCAGCCCGACGATGTTGGGCTCGACGCTGGTGGCCTCGGTCGACGCGGTGATGGAGGCGTTGGGGTTCAGCAGCGGGATCAGCGTGGTCGCGGTCAGCATCTTCAGCGTGGTGGCCGGCTTGAGCTGGCCGTGCGGATCCCGGGCCGCGAGCACCTGCCCGGTGCCGGCGTCGGCGATCACGTAGGCGGCGGCCTGGACGTTGGGCACCCGCGGGGACGAGGCCGACGGGTAGTTGACCACCGTCCCCGAACTGGCCAGCTGGCGGCCGCCGACCGTGCTCAGGTTTTTCGGCGCGGCCGGCGTGTCGGACTGGGCCAGCAGCTGCTGGGCGGCCGCCGCGCCCTGAGCGGTCTCGGCCGCGGGGCGGGCCGGGGAGCTGGCGCTGGCGGCCGGGGTGCTCGACGCCTGGACCGGAGTCAGACCCCCGGCCAGCGCGGCCGAACCGGCCACGGCGCAGGCGGAGAAGACGACAAGGACTCTGGACAGAGTCGTTCGGCTACGCTCTGTCACCGATTTGACCTCGCCTTCACCGTTTCCCTTCCACTTGTCCAGCGCTCTACGCCGGCGTAACGTCACCGACGGTCCTCAGAGATGGTAGGGCGGGTCTGCCGTCCCCGTGAGCCATAGCCGTAATCTGAGGGCATGAAGCGCACGTCGGAATCTGGTCTGCCCATCGAACCCGTCTATGACGAAGGCCAGCTTACGGACTTCGACCCGTCCCAGAAGCTAGGCGAGCCGGGCGAGTATCCATTTACCCGCGGCGTGTACCCCACGATGTACACGCAGCGGCCCTGGACCATGCGGCAGTACGCGGGGTTCGCCACCGCGGCCGAGTCCAACCGGCGCTTCCACGAGCTGATCGAGGCGGGCACCACCGGCCTGTCGGTCGCCTTCGACCTGCCGACCCAGATGGGCTACGACTCGGACGCCCCGCTGGCCCACGGCGAGGTGGGCAAGGTCGGCGTGGCCATCGACTCGCTGGACGACATGCGGCGGCTGTTCGACGGCATCCCGCTCGGCGAGGTGTCCACCTCGATGACGATCAACGCGCCCGCGGCCGTGCTGCTGTCGCTCTACCAGACGGTGGGGGAGGA
>DASXJM010000615.1:0-2811 GCA_036497405.1 Streptosporangiaceae bacterium
GGAACGGATACGGCGACAGCAGTCCAGGCTGGGAGTCTGCGTCGGATGGCGAGTCGTCCATGGTTCCTCCGGGAAACCCATTGAACTGCCTCGCGCCCAGCGATACCGATCGCCACGCACCCGCCAGTGAGGCACTACCGATCGTGCCATTTTTGGCACATCTCTGTTTTACCGGTCGCCAGTGACATTCTTTCCGCACCGGTGGCGTAGTTATCGGCCGCGGCGTTCGCGCCACCCAATAATTACATCGACGTCATTTACCTGAACCGTGTGGGAATTTCCGTTTCGCGACACGAATTCTGCACACGCTTTCGACGGGGCCAGCTTGGTTTTGTTGTCAGTGGCCGCCGCACCCCACCGCGCAACTGGAAAGAAAGTTTACTATTAGGGGGTAGTGGGGCATACTGGGCTGAGCCGCCCGGCGAATCCGGGTCCGCAGAGCGCCGGGCCAGCCCGGCAGAGCGCCTGGCCACACCAGGTGGGGAGGAGTCGAGCGCAGTTGGCCGAGTTGCTGATCGCGGCTCAGAACATCGTGACGGCGACCCCGGACGCGGCCGCCCCACTGACCAGCGCCCCATCATCGGACGCGACCGTCCTCTCGCCCGGCTACATTCTCGTCGAAGACGGCCGCATCACCGCGGTCGAGCCCGGTGATCCGCCGCGCACCCCGGACGAGTATCTGGATCGTGGCGCGCTGGTCCCGGGGTTCGTCGACATCCAGGTCAACGGCTATTACGGGGTCGAGTTCGACGTGGCCGACGAAGCCGGGTGGCGGCTGGTGGCCGACCGTCTGCCCGAGACCGGCACCACCGCGTTCATGCCCACGATCATCACCGCGCCGCTGCCCACGCTCAACGACAGCCTGAGGTCCGCCGCCAGCATCATCCCCGCCCTGTCCGGCCGCCCGAGCGGCCCCAGAAGCCCCGGCGACGGCGCCCTCGGCGGCCCCGGCGCCCAGATCCTCGGCGTCCACGTCGAAGGCCCCTTCATCAGCCCCGAGCGCGGCGGCGCCCACAACCGGGACTGGATGACCGACCCGACCCCGGAGGCGGTCAGCGGCCTCCTCAACGCCGCCCAGGGCCGCCTCAAGATCCTCACGCTGGCTCCCGAACGCGCCCAGGCCATCCAGGCCATCACAGAACTCACGAAACAAAACGTCCTGGTCAGCGTCGGTCACAGTGACGCCCTGGCCCGCCAGGTGGCCGAAGCCGCCGACGCCGGTGCTCGCATGGTCACGCACCTGTTCAACGGCCAGCGCCCCCTCCACCACCGTGAACCCGGAGTCGTCGGCCAGGCCCTGGCCGACCACCGTCTGACCAACGGCCTGGTCGCCGACTTCGTGCACGTGGCCGCCCCGGTCTGCGCGATCGCCTTCGCGGCCGCCCCGGGCCGGATCGTCCTGGTCACCGACGCCGCCGCCTGCGCGGGCATGCCGCCCGGCCGGTACACGCTGGGGGGCCAGCCCATCGAACTGCCGCCCGGGGACGGGGTGCCGCCGATCCGGCCGGACGGCACGCTGGCCGGTTCAGCGTTGCGGATGGACGTGGCGGTGTCGAACATGGTGAGTGTGGGGGTCAGCCTGCCCACGGCGGTGGCCGCCGCGACCCGCGTGCCGGCTGATCTTATTGGCCGGCCCGACCTGGGCCGGATCGCGGTCGGGGCCCGCGCCGACCTGACCTGGCTGGGCGAGGGGCTGCGGGCCCAGGCCACCTGGATCGCCGGCCACCGCGCCTACTGACACTCAGCACGACGAACGACACAACGAAAGGGCCGCTCGTGACGACACCCGGAACCCAGACCCGGATGCGGGCCGAGATCGAAGAGCAGCCGGCCGCGCTGCGGGCCACCCTGGACTCGCTGCTGCCCCGGGTGGGCGAGGTCGCCTCCCTCGCTGACAACACCCGGCAGGTGCTGTTCATCGCCCGGGGCACCTCCGACAACGCGGCCGTCTACGGCAGCTATCTGACCCAGGTCCGGGGCGGGCGGCTGGCCACGCTGGCCTCGCCGTCGGTGGCCACCACCTACCGGGCCCGGCTCGACCTGTCCGGGGTGCTGGCCGTGGCCCTGTCGCAGTCGGGTCGGACCGAGGAGATCGTGCAGACCATGGCCTGGGCGGCCGACTGCGGGGCCCGCACCCTGGCCATCACCAACGGCCCGGGCTCGCCGCTGGCCGAGCAGGCCGACGTGGCCTTGGTCACCGAGGCCGGGATCGAGCGGGCGGTGCCCGCGACCAAGACGTTCACCACCCAGCTGGCCGCCCTGACCGTGCTCGGCATCGCCCTGAATGCCGACGAGGAAGGGGTCGCCACCGGCCAGCCGGTCGACGCCGCTGAGCTCCGTAACGTGCCCGACGAGATCGAGCGCCTCCTGGCCGACTACTCCGACCACACCGGCCCGGCCGATCAAGGCCTGGCCCCGCTGATCGACGGCCTGGCCGCGGTCGACGGCACCGTGGTCTCCAGCCGCGGCTACGCCTATTCGGCCGCGCTGGAGCTGGCCCTGAAGCTCAAGGAGGCGTGCTACCTGCGGGCCATGGGGCTGTCCTTCGCCGACCTGCTGCACGGCCCGATCGCCGTGGTCGACCAGCGAACCCCGGCCGTGATCATGGCGGCCGACTCGGGGCCGGCCCTGGAGGGGGCGGTGGCCCTGGCCCAGCGGGTGACGCAGTCCGGCGCCCCGGCCTACGGCATCGGCGGCGGGGCCGCCCTGGCCGCCGAGTGTGCCTACGCGGTGCCCGGGCCGCGGCTGCCGGAGTGGCTGGCCCCGATCGGGCTGATCATCGCCGGCCAGCTGCTGACCGAGGCGCTGGCC
>DASXJM010000616.1:0-5572 GCA_036497405.1 Streptosporangiaceae bacterium
CGGGCCATGAGCTGGTTGATGCTGGCCTCGCCCTCGTGGTGGGCGGTGGCTCCGCCGGCCGCGTCGATGCCGTCGACGCCGATGAAGGCGATGTCGAGGGCGACCTGTTCCAGCACGCCGGTGGCCAGCGGGCCGGTCAGCTCGTAGGACTGGGGCCGGGCCACCCCGCCGGTGGCCACGATCTTGATGTGCTGGCGGACGGCCAGCTCGGTGGCGATGTTGAGGGCGTTGGTCACCACCGTGACCGCGGGGGCCGGGGTGCCGTTGCTCAGGTCGGGCCGCATGGCCAGGGCCCGGGCCACTTCGGTGGTGGTGGTGCCGCCGTTCATGCCGGCCACCTGCCCGGGGCGGACCAGGGCGGCGGCCACCACGGCGATGCGCTGCTTCTCGGTCGGGTGCTTCTCGCTCTTGTAGCGGAGCGGCAGATCGTAGGTGACGCCCTGGGCCACGGCGCCGCCGCGGATGCGGGTCAGCATCTGCTGGCCGGCCAGCTCGTCGAAGTCCCGCCGCACCGTGGCCGGGGATACCCGGAGGGCCTTGGCCGCGTCTTCGACCTGGAGCTGGCCCGCGGTGGCCAGCAGCTCCAGCAGCTCGTTCCAGCGCCGGTACCGGCTCACCCGCCCCCTCCGTTCCGTCGCGAAAGCTCAGCGACCATCACATTAGACCGGAGGCGGGTGTAATCGCCGGAATCGAACTCGCCCGCCACCGGGGCCAGGGCGGCCGCGGTGCCCAGCGCGGCCGCGTCGCGGAGCCGGTCCGGCCAGGGCTGGCCGGTGACCAGGCCCCAGGTCAGGCCGGCCACCACCGCGTCCCCGGCCCCGGTCGGGTTGACCGCCTCCACCGCCGGGGGGACGGCCTGCCAGCCGCCGTCGCCGGTGACCGCGCGCAGGCCGGCCGGGCCGAGCGAGACCACCACCGCCGCCGCGCCCGCGTCCCGCAGGCGGGCCGCGGCCTCGGCCACGGCGCCGTTCCCGTGGCCGGCCAGGCTGAGTGACCGGCCGGCCAGGTCCTCCAGCTCGTCCAGGTTGGGCTTGACGATGGCCGGACCGGCCGCGGTACCCAGCCGCAGTGCGTCGCCGTGCGCGTCGAGGACGGCGGGTACCCCGGCCGCCTGGGCCACCTTGATCAGCGTCGCGTAGGTATCGGGAGGCAATTCGGGAGGCAGGCTGCCGGAGATCACCATGGCCTGGGCTCGGGTCAAAGACCTTCGGTAAATATCAAGGAAGGCCTGGTATTCGGCGACCCCAACGACCGGGCCGGGCTCGTTGAACAGGGCGGTGGTGTGCCTGCTCTGGTCGAGCACGGTGAACGTGCGCCGGGTCTCGCCCGCGATCGGGGTCAGGTCCGACGGCACCGCCAGCTCGGCCAGCCCGGACCGGACCGCGCCGCCCGCCGCCCCGCCGGCCAGGCCCAGGACCAGCACGTCGGCGCCGAGGGCGAGCAGGGTCCGGGCCACGTTCAGGCCTTTGCCGCCGGGGCGGACGTCGACCGCGCGGGGCCGGTTGACCCCGGACCAGTTCACCGCCGGGACGTGGTGGGTGATGTCCAGGGCCGGGTTGAGGCAGACGACCAGGATCACGGGCCGGGCCGCTTCAGCTGCCGGTTCATGTGCCAGTTCATGTGCCGGCGAGGCCGGTGGCGGCCACCGATCGGACGAAGAACCGCTGGGCCACGATGAACACGACCAGCATGGGCAGCAGGCTCATCACGTTGGCCGCCATCAGCAGCGTCCACTCGGTCTCGTGCGAACCCTGGAACGTGGCCAGCCCGAGCGGCAGCGTCATCTGGTCGGTGGAGGTGACCGCGATCAGCGGCCACAGGAAGTTGTTCCAGGAGTCGAGCAGGGTCAGCGCGGTCAGCGTGGCCAGCGCCGGTTTGGCCAGCGGCAGCACGATCCGGATCAGCACGGTGAGCCGGCTGGCCCCGTCGACCCGGGCCGATTCCTCGTACTCCAACGGCAGGGTCCGGAAGAACTGGCGCAGGAAGAAGATCCCGAACGCGGTGGCCGCGTTGGGCAGGATGAGGGCGCCGATGTGGTTGATGCCCACCCCGGCCAGGACGTGGACGCCCAGCCACTTCACGATGATGAACTGCGGGATCATCGTGACCTGGAACGGGACCATCAGCGTGGCCATGATCACCGCGAACAGGGCGGTCCGGCCCAGGAACCGGAACCGGGCGAAGGCGTAGCCGGCCAGCGAGCACAGGACCAGGTTGGCCAGCACGGTGGTCACCGCGACGATCAGGCTGTTCAGGAACCAGCGGCCGAACGGCCCGGCCCGCAGCGCGCTGATGTAGTTGCCGAACTTCAGGATGTGCGGGGTCAGCAGGGGCGGGAAGTGCAACGCCTCGGCCTGGGTCTCGACCGACGTCAGCAGCAGCCACAGGAACGGGAAGATCAGGATGATGGTGGCCGGGATCAGCACCAGGTGCCAGGGGCTGAACGGCAGCCGCCGCCGCCGCCGGCGCCGGGGCGGGGCCGGGGCGTCGTCGCGGACGGCCTCCGCGGCGGGGGTGCGGGCCGGGATCGCGGTCATGACCGGTAGTGCGTGAATCGCCGCCCGACCCGGAACTGGATCACGGTGACCACGAGGATGATGAGGAACAGGAAGTAGGCGATGGCCGAGGCGTAACCGAAGTTGAAGTTCTGGAACGCCTGCTCGTACAGGTAGTAGACGAGGACGGTGGTCGCGTTCAGCGGGCCGCCCTGGGTACTGAGGTACACCTCGTCGAACAACTGCAGGGCGTTGATGCTCAGCCACACGGCCAGGAACAGCGAGGCCGGGCTGAGCAGTGGCAGGGTCACCCGCCGGAACGTCTTCCAGGGGCCGGCCCCGTCCAGCGCGGCCGCCTCCAGCAGGGTCTTGGGCACGCCCTGCAGGGCGGCCAGGTAGATGATGACCGCGAACCCGGTCCAGCCCCAGATGGTCATGGCCACGATCACGTACAGGGCCTCGGACGGATTGTTCAGGAACTGCTGCTGCGGGATGCCGACCAGGCTGAAGGCGTAGTTGACGATGCCGTAGGACGGGTCGAACAGCCAGATGAAGACGATGGCCTCGCTGATGGTGGAGATGGCCATGGTTGCGTAGGCCGCGGTCCGGTAGATCGTGATGCCGCGGATCTTCCGGTTCATGGCCACAGCCAGGAACAGGCCGACGATCATCGCGCCGGGCACGAACAGCACGGTGTAGATGAGCGTGTGCCCGATGGCCTGGCCCACCACCGGGTCGTGCACCAGCTGCCGGTAGTTCTTGAGCCCGACGAACGGGCTGGGGCCACCCTGCAGGTGTGAGTTCTGGAACGACAGCACCGCCGACCAGATGATCGGCGCCGCCCCGAACAGCAGGATGATCACGGCGCCGGGGGTGACGAAGGCCCAGCCGGTCAGGTGCTCGGAGGACAGGATCCGGCGGTACCCGGGAAGGCCCCGGCCGCCCCCGGGCCGGTTCCGGTTCTGCTCCCGGCCCGGGAGCAGGGTCGCGGTCACCTGGGTCAGCTCCCGGCCAGGTCGGCGTTGACCTGCTTTTCGGCCGAGTTCAGCGCGGCCTGCGGGGTGCTCTTGTTCAGCAGCACCGACAGCACCATGTTGCCCAGGGCGGTGGAGATCTTCGGGTACTGGGTGATCTGGGGCCGGGCCTGCTTGACGTTGCTCAAGTTGGCGATGAATGTGCTTATCCCGGGCAGGGCCTGGTTCATTGTGGCCACGAACCCGGGGCTGTTGGCCACCGAGGCCCGGGTGGGCAGTTCACCGACGCCCAGCGACCAGGTCTTGACCTGGGCCGGGGCGGTCAGCCAGAGCAGGAACTTCTCGGCCGCCTTGGTCCTGGCCGCGCCGTTGTTGAACACCACCCAGTTGTCCGGGCCGGAGATGGTCTGGTGGCCGCCGCTGCTGCCGGGGTAGGTCGGCATGACCTGGACGCCGTACTTGACGTTGGGGAACGTGCTCAGGTCCCAGGGGCCGGTGACCAGCATGCCGATCTTGCCCGAGTTGAACACGTTCTCGTAGGCCTGGTCGGTCGGGTCGAAGTACACCGACTTGTCGGCGGCCAGGGTCTTCAGCGTGTTGAGTGAGGTCAGGCCGGCCGCGGAGTTGAACGCGGCCTTGGTGTTGCCGGAGTTGAGCAGCTGGCCGCCGGCCTCCCACAGCAGGGCCTCCCAGTGCCACACCGTGTCCTCGGTGCCGGGGGTGACGTAGGCGGTGCCGTACTGCTTCTTGGAGGCGTCGGTCAGCTTCTTGGCGTCGGCCACGAAGTCGGACCAGGTCCAGTTGGCGCTGGGCGGCTGCAGGCCGGCCTGGGCGAACAGCTTCTTGTTGTAGACCACGGCCAGGTTGTCGACCAGGGCCGGGATGCCGATGACCTTGCCGTTGACGGTGGCCACCTCGCGCTCGCCGACGTAGAAGTCGTTCCAGTTCACCCCGGCCTGCTTGACCACCTGGGTCAGGTCGACGACCTGCGGGATGGTGGCCACGTTGGGAGCCCAGGAACCGTAGAGGTAGGCGACGTCGGGCGGGCTGCCGCCCCGGACCGCGGTGGTCACCTTCTGCAGGGTGTTGTCGCTGTTGACGTACAGGGTGCTGACCTTCTCGCCCGGATTCGCCTTCTCGTACTGGCTGACCAGCTTGGCGAAGACCTTGGCCTCGGTGCCGGTCCAGCCCTCCCAGACCTGGATCGAGGCGCTGCTGCTGGTCCCGCCACCGCCACCCCCGCCGCTCTGGCTGTCGGTGCCGCAGGCGGTCAGCACGAGCGCGCCCACCCCGAGCAGGCTGGCCATCGTGACGTACAGCCGGTGCCTCGCCATACCGTCCCACTTCCCTCTGCTGCCCGCGTTGGGGCTGCTGGCTCCTGCTCGAAGCGAGTAAGTTTTTAGCAATAGTGATCACGCTGAGACCGGGTGTCAAGGGGTGTCAAAGGGTTTCTGATCGGCCCAAACGGGCCGGAACACAGTAAGCCTGCTGCTCACGTGGCTGTTCAGCCAGGTGCTCACTCTTGCGCGAAATTTGCGCAGATGTAACACTACTGAACCGTGATGAAGGTGACGTTCGTTGGCGCAGGCAGCGTCGAGTTCACCCGCAACGTGGTGACCGACCTCTGCAGCTACCCCGAGTTCGCCGGCCAGCTCCAGCTCTCGCTGTACGACATCAGCGCCGAGCGGCTGGCCTTCGCCGAGCGGCTGGCCCGGCAGATCGTGGACCAGACCGGCGCGGCGGCCACCGTGACCGGCACCCGGGACCGGCGCGAGGCCCTGGCCGGGGCCGACTACGTGATCAACGAAGTCCAGGTCGGCGGGTACCACGCCACCCGGGCTGACTTCGACATCCCGGCCCGCTACGGCGTGCGCCAGACCATCGGGGACACGCTCGGCATCGGCGGGATTTTTCGCGGCCTGCGCACGATCCCGGTCACGACCGCGCTGGCCCGGGACATGCAGCAGGTCTGCCCGGACGCCTACCTGCTCAGCTACAGCAACCCCATGGCCATGCTGCCGTGGTCGGTGTACGCGGGCACCGGCTTCAGCCGGGTCTACGGGCTGTGCCACTCGGTGCGGGACACCCAGGCGTTCCTGACCG
>DASXJM010000617.1:0-1683 GCA_036497405.1 Streptosporangiaceae bacterium
ATCCCGGCCGTGGGGCCGAACGAGCTGCGGGCCCTGGCCCGCAGCACCGAGCTGATGCGGATGCGCCTGGTGACCACGCTGGACGAACGCGAACAGGCCGAGTTCCGGTTCCGGCAGTTGTTCGACACCGCCCCCGACGCCATGATCGCGATCGAGTGGGATGGCTCGGTGACCATGGCCAACACCCAGGCGGTACGGACGTTCGGCTACCCGGCGGGCGAGTTCATCGGGCGGGGCGTGGCCACCCTGGTGCCGGAGGAGAGCCGGGAGGCGCTGGAGCAGGAGCGGATCCGGTACTTCGCCGACCCGGACACCCAGTCGCTGGTGTCCGGGCTGAGGATGTCCGGGCGGCGCCGCGACGGCAGCACGTTCCCGGCCGAGATCACGCTGAGCGCGATGCCCACCGAGCGGGGCCAGCTGGTCACCGCGGCCATCCGCGACGTGTCCGAGCGGCTGGCCATGGAGGCCGAGCGGGAGCGGCTGCGGGCCGAAGCGGAACGGGAGCGGACCGAGCGGCGGGCCCACCAGACCCAGCGGCTGGAGAGCCTGGGCCAGCTGGTCGGCGGGGTCGCCCACGACTTCAACAACCTGCTCAACGTGATCCAGGGCTACACCGACTTCACCGCCCAGGAGATCCAGCCCCTGGCCGAGGCCGACCCCAAGCTGGCCCCGGTCCTGGACGACATCGAGCAGGTCCGGGTGGCCGCCCAGCAGGCGGCCCGGCTGACCCGCCAGCTGCTGACCTTCGCCCGCCACGAGGTGACCCGGCCGGTGGTGCTCGACCTGAACGAGGCCGTCCAGGGCGCGGGCCAGCTGCTGCGCCGCACGCTGGGCGAGCACATCAATCTGACCCTCAACCCTGAGCCGGAGTTGTGGCCGGTCAAGGCCGACCGCGGCCAGCTCGAGCAGGTCCTGGTCAACCTGGCCGTGAACGCGCGCGACGCCATGCCCGGCGGGGGCGCACTGACCATCGACACCGGCAACGTCGACGTGGACGAGACCTACGCCGCGGGCCGGCCCGGCCTGCAGCCCGGCCCCTACGTCCGGCTGCGGGTCTCCGACACCGGCGTCGGCATGGACCGGGCCACCCTGGACCGGGTGTTCGAGCCGTTCTTCTCGACCAAGCCCAAGGGCCGCGGCACCGGGCTCGGCCTGGCCACCGTGTACGGCATCATCACCGGGGCCGGCGGCACCATCGACGTCTACTCCGAGCCGAACCTGGGCACCGCGATCAGCGTGCTGCTGCCCGCCTGCACCGAGCCGGTCTCGGCGGGAGCAGCCGGCGTGGTGGTGGAGGACAGCCCGGCCAGCCCGGAGGGGCACGGCGAGCAGGTCCTGCTGGTCGAGGACGAGCCCAGCCTGCGCGAGCTGACCAGCCGGATCCTGACCCGGCACGGGTACCGGGTGGAGGCCGCGGCCACCGGGAGCGGGGCTGTCGACTGGGCCCGCGCGCCCGGGCACCCGGTCGACCTGCTGCTCACCGACGTGGTCATGCCGGAGATGATGGGCAACGAGGTGGCGGCGGCGATCCGGGCCATCGTGCCCGGGGTCCCGGCCCTGTACATGTCCGGCTACGCCCAGCCCATCCTGGACTCGCACGGCGTGCCCGCGCTGTCCATCGACATCCTGGAGAAGCCGTTCACCGAGGCGTCGCTGCTGGCCCGGGTCCGGCAGGCAATCGAC
>DASXJM010000618.1:0-1524 GCA_036497405.1 Streptosporangiaceae bacterium
CGGCACACCACCGGCGGGGCCAGCGTGGAGTCCACCACGAACAGCGCCCCGGTCTCGTGGGCCAGCGAGGCCAGCGCGGGCAGGTTGGCCACGGCCGTGGTCGGGTTGGCGATGGTCTCCGCGTACAGGATGCGGGTGCTCGGGCGCATGGCGGCCCGGACCGCGTCCAGGTCGGTCACGTCGACGAAGTCGGTCTCCACCCCGAACCGGGCCGCCACGTTGCGCAGAAAGCTGTAGGTGCCCCCGTACAGGGCGGCCGCCGCGACCACGTGGGCCCCGGTCCGCGCGAAAGCCAGGAACACCGTGCTGATCGCGGCCATGCCCGACGAGAACGCCTGGGCCGCGGGCCAGGTCGGCAGGTTGGGGCCCTCCAGCGCGGCCATGGCCCGGGCGAAGCTGTCCACGGTCGGGTTGTCGATCCGGCTGTAGCTGTAGCCGGGCTTCTCGTCGTTCAGGACCGCGGCGTACTCGTCGCTGGTGCTGAACGCGAACGCCGACGTCCGGTACACCGGGGTACCGAGCGGCTCCTGCTCGGGCACGGGCGCCTGCGGAAGGTGCACAGCCCGCGTGTTCTCGCCCAGTTGCCTGCGCACTACGTCCACTGCGTCACCTTTCGGACCCGTACCGTTCCGGCTTCGCCGAGCGGGACGCGAGCAGCGTCGCCGCCTCGGTCACCGGCAGGCCCTCGTGCATGACCG
Organism: Streptosporangiaceae bacterium; assembly: GCA_036497405.1. Lineage (GTDB taxonomy): Bacteria > Actinomycetota > Actinomycetes > Streptosporangiales > Streptosporangiaceae > Bog-532. The sequence continues at coordinate 699 of DASXJM010000618.1, forward strand.
CGGTCATGACCTCGGTGATCGGCATCTCCACGCGCTGGGCTCGCGCCAGCGCCAGCACGGACTCCGACGATTTCACACCTTCGGCGATCTGGCCGTTCATTGACGAAGCCTCGGCCACCGACATGCCCCGGCCCAGGTTCTCGCCGAAGGTGCGGTTCCGGGACAGCGGGGACCCGCAGGTCGCGACCAGGTCGCCCAGCCCGGCCAACCCGGCGAAGGTCTGCGGGTCGGCCCCCAGCGCGGTGCCGAGCCGGGCGATCTCGGCCAGGCCCCGGGTCATCAGCATGGCCTGGGTGTTGTCGCCCAGCCCGATGGCCACCGCCATGCCCACGGCCAGCGCGATCACGTTTTTGACCGTGCCGCCCAGCTCGGTCCCGATCACGTCGGTGTTGGTGTAGGGCCGGAAGTAGCGGGTGTGGCAGGCCTTCTGCAGTTCCTGGGCGGTGGCCTCATCGGGGCAGGCGACCACGGTCGCGGCGTACTGGCGCTGGGCGATCTCCCGGGCCAGGTTGGGCCCGGAGATGACGCTGATCCGGTCGGCGGGCACGGTCAGGACGTCGCCGATGACCTCGCTCATGCGCTTGGTCGTGCCGACCTCGATGCCCTTGATCAGGCTGACGAACTGCGCGCCGGACGGGATCAGCGGCGCCCAGTGCCGCAGGTTCTCCCGCAGCGTCTGGGCCGGCACCGCGAACACCACCAGGTCCGCGCCGTCCAGGGCCTCGGCCGGGTCGGCCACCGCCCGCAGCGCGGGCGTCAGCGCGATGCCCGGCAGGTAGGCCGGGTTCTCCTGCTGCTCGTTGATGGCCCGGGCCAGTTCGGGCCG
>DASXJM010000619.1:0-5112 GCA_036497405.1 Streptosporangiaceae bacterium
CCGCCCGGAAGGCACCGGCCTCGGCCTGTCCCTGGCCCGCACCATGGCCGCCGCCGACGGCGGCCGCGTCGTCCTGGTCCGCCAGCGCCCCCCGGTCTTCGCGGTCTTCCTGCCCCGCAACCCCCCGGTGTCCCGCCGCCCCCAGCCCGTCCGCAGCGGCCCCGCCTAAGCCCGTTCCGGCCGGCCTGCTTTTCCGGCTGCCGGACGACGGCGACGGGATGGGCCAGCCCGGCCACCCCCAGGCGCCTGGGGCGCGCTGCCCCAGGCGCTCGTGTCACCGGAGTCCCACGGCCACCCCGGTGCGCGCCCGGCGCGTGTGCCCCACGGCTGCTTTCACCTCAGTCCCACACGTTCCTTGATCCATCACCGGGCAGCGTTTGCAGTCGTATTCGCTGCACGTGCTGCCGCCGAATGGATCATGAAACAGCAGTGACTCCTGAGACACCGCCAGCCGGTACCACCAGCACAGCAGCTCCCGTTGGTCGCGCCAGCCTCAGGTGCCTCGCCGTTCCAGGCTGCCCTGAGCCGCCCCCCGCGCTCAGGCGGCGACGCCCCGCGGGCGCCGGTCGGCGATGGCGTGCCAGCCCAGGTAGATGGCCGCGGTCAGCAGGAAGCCGACCTCGAAGGTCAGGTCGCCGGCCGCCCCCACGTGCTTGGGCACCACGCCGATGTACTCGGTCTGGTTCGAGAAGAAGATGATCGAGACCACGATGCCGACCAGCATGGCCACCGGCCCGGCCCAGTTCGTGTACTTCTTGTCGAACAACAGCGGTTCCAGCTCGGCCGGTGACTGCCGGGCCCGCAGCAGCCGGCTGCAGAACGTGACGGCCAGCCAGGGCGCGATCCAGTAGGCGATGACGAGCAGGAAGTTGTTGTACTTGGTGGCCGCGTCGTGCAGGCCGCTCAGCGCGACGAAGAACCCGATGATGCCGAACACCACCGCCACCAGGGCCCGGCGCAGGGCCAGCGGCAGCTTGATACCTAGGGCCACGAACGACAGCGCCCCCGAGTAGATGTTGAGCACGTTGGCCGAGATGCCGCCCAGGCAGATGGCCAGCAGGGTCACGTCGGCCAGCGGGGTGGCCATCAGCCCGGTGAACGCGCCGGTCGGGTCGTCGCCCAGGGCCGCGCCCGGGCTGAGCACGGTGGCCGCGGCCGCGCCCACGGTCTCCAGCAGCGTGCAGGACAGGAACAGGCCCAGGAACGCCCACCAGGCCACCGCGGTCTTGTTCACGGTCGGCTTCATGTAACGGGTGTAGTCCGAGGCGTAGGGGTTCCAGCCGACCGCGTAGCCGAAGGCGGCCCCCATCTCGATCAGGAACGCGCCCGGGATGGTCTTGTGCGCTGCGCCCGGGTGGGCCTTGGACAGGATCACCACCGAGGCGATCAGGAAGACGATGGTGAGCAGCGGGAACGCGTACCGCTCGAACACGTGGACCAGGTTGTGGCCGAAGAACGCCACGGCCACCTGCAGCAGGACCACGATGACCAGGCAGGCCGGCTTGGCCAGGTGGGTCAGGGTGTTGAGGGCGAAGGTGGCGCTGACGCTGTTGACCGCGAACCAGCCGATGCCGGCCGTGATCGAGTTCAGGCCGGCCGGGAGCACGTTGCCCCAGTACCCGAAGCCGAGCCGGCTCAGCACCATCTGCGGCACCCCGAACAGCGGGCCTTCCTGGGACAGCAGCCCCTGGCTGACGCCACCCAACGCGGTGCCGAGCACGATGGCCAGGAACGTCTGCCAGAAGCTCATCCCGAACGCGGCCACGCCCAGCACGCCCACGAAGATCGTGGCGAACTCCATGTTGGGCGAGACCCAGGTCCAGAACAGCTGCAGCGGGCTGCCGTGCCGCTCGTGCAGCGGGATGAACTCGGCGCCCCCGGGCTCGACGGCCACGACCCGCGTGCCGTACTCGCCCTCGCGGACGATCGCACCTTCGGGTACGTCCTCGGTCATCACAGGCGTATCAGGGTCGTTGATGGCCACGTCATCCTCCGGCTCGCCGTAAATGCGCTGATCATAGGCTCTTGGGCGCGGAGAAAATGTATCGGCAAGGTTAAGTTTGCGCATTGCGCCCGGGGTGCGGGCGGCACTGCCCAGCTCATAAGCTACGCCCGTGACAGAACCGCTGGAGGAGCCCCCTACGGTGGGCATGGTCGGCGCGGGCCAACTGGCCCGGATGACCTGCCCGGCCGCGACCGAGCTGGCCATCGGGTTCCGCCTGCTGGCCGACTCAGCCGGCGACAGCGCCGCCCAGGTGTGGCCGCAGGTCGAGGTGGGCGACTACCGGTCCCTGGATGACCTGCGGGCCTTCGCGGCCGACTGCGACGTGGTGACCTTCGATCACGAGCACGTGCCCCCGGCTCACCTGGCCGCGCTGGAGGAGGCCGGGGTGGTGCTCCGGCCTGGCCCGGCCGCGCTCCGCTTCGCCCAGGACAAGCTGGCCATGCGCGAAACCCTCACCGAGCTGGGCGTGCCCTGCCCGCGTTACGAACCGGTCAGCGACCTGGCCACGGTGGAGAAGTTCGCCCAGCAGGTGGGCTGGCCGGTGGTGCTCAAGGCCATCAGCGGCGGCTACGACGGCAAGGGCGTCTGGGTCTGCGGGTCGCCCGCCGAGGCCGCCGAAGTGCTGGACCTGGGCCTGTCGCTGCTGGCCGAGGAGCACGTGCCGTTCGTCCGCGAGCTGGCCGCGCTGGTGGCGCGGTCCCCGCACCGGCAGGGCGCGTCCTACCCGGTGGTGCAGACCGTGCAGCGCGACGGCATCTGCCGCGAGGTGATCGCGCCCGCGCCCGGGCTGTCCGAGGGGCTGACCGCGCAGGCCCAGGCCATGGCCCTGCGCCTGGCCAACGCGCTGAAGGTGACCGGTCTGCTGGCCGTGGAGTTGTTCGAGACCGCGGACGGCCTGCTGGTCAACGAGCTGGCTATGCGTCCGCACAACACCGGCCACTGGACCATGGACGGCGCCGTCACCTCACAGTTCGAGCAGCACCTGCGGGCCGTCCTCGACCTGCCGCTGGGCAGCCCGGCCATGACCACCCCCTACGCGGTCATGGCCAACCTGCTGGGCGGCACCGACCCCGACGTCTACGACAAGTACGTGCACGTGATGGCGCTGGACCCGGGGGCCAAGGTGCACCTGTACGGCAAGAGCGTCCGCCCCGGCCGCAAGATCGGCCACGTCACCGTGCTGGGCGACGACCCGGAGGAACTGCGCGAGCGGGCCCGCCGGGCCGTGAGCTACCTCCGCTGGGGCCACGAGGACGGCGACTGATGGGCACTCCGCAGGCGGCCCCCGGGGCCAGCCCCCTGGTCGGCGTGGTCATGGGCAGCGACTCGGACTGGCCGGTGATGCGGGCCGCCGCCGACGCGCTGGCCGAGTTCGGTGTGCCCTACGAGGCTGACGTGGTGTCGGCCCACCGGATGCCCCGGGAGATGATCGACTACGGCAGCCGCGCCGCCGAGCGCGGGCTGCGGGTCATCATCGCCGGTGCGGGCGGCGCGGCCCACCTGCCCGGCATGCTGGCCGCGGTCACTCCGCTGCCGGTCATCGGGGTCCCGGTGCCGCTGAAACACCTGGACGGGATGGACTCCCTGCTCTCGATCGTGCAGATGCCGGCCGGGGTACCGGTGGCCACCGTCTCCATCGGCGGGGCCCGCAACGCCGGTCTGCTGGCCGTCCGCATCCTGGCCGCCACCGATCCTGGCCTGCAGGAAAAGATGGCCGCGTTCCAGGGCCAGCTGGCCGCCACCGCCCGGGCCAAGGGCGAGGCGTTGCGAACTCAGCGCGCCGCTGACTCCGGCTGAGCCAGGCCCGGGCGGTGCAGATCGCGCACGGCCGCGGTCAGCGCGGTTTCCAGGGAGCTGATGTCGCCGGTGGCCATGAGCAGGGTCGCCCCGCCCGCGACCGCGGTCAAGATGGTGGTGGCCACGGCGGCCACGTCGGCGTCCGGGTCGATCTCACCCGCCGTGACCAGGGCCCGGACCCCGTCGGCCAGGTACTCGTGCCAGCGCGCGTACAGGTCGGTGACCACGTCCCGGATGGCCGGGTCGGCCAGGCCCAGCTGGGAGGTGAGGGCTGACAGCGGGCAGCCGGGTCCCTGGGCCCGGTACTTCTCGATCACCCGGTCCCGCCAGGCCTCCCAGGCGGCCGGGCTGGTCAGCTGGCCGAGTATGGGCTGCTGGTCGTCCAGGACCTGCTGGGCCTCGTACCGGGCCACGGCCAGCAGCAGGTCGGACCGGCCGTCCGGGAAGTAGTGGAACAGCTGGCTCTTGCTGGTCGAGGTGGCGGCGCGGATGTCGTCCAGGCTGACGTTGGCCGCGCCCTGATCCCGGACCAGGGCGGCCGCGCCCTCGACGATGCGCTGCCGGGTGGCGGTCCCCTTCGACGTCAGCACGCGCTCCACCCCAACACCGTATGCTTTCCTTGACTGGACTTGACGGTCCATTCTATCGCCCCCTACAGTGGACCGCATGGTCCAAACATCAACCGGCCCCACCGCAACCGGCCGCCTGTCCGGTAAGACCGCCCTGGTCACCGGGGCGACCAGCAACATCGGCCGCGCCATCGCGCTGGCCTTCGCGGCCGAGGGGGCCCACGTCGCCGTGTCCGGCCGGAACCCCGATCGCGGGGCCGCCGTGATCAAGGAGATCGAGGCGGCCGGCGGCCGCGCCGACTTCGTTCCCGCCGACCTGGACGGCGCGGCCGACCACAGTCGTGAGCTGGCCGAGCTGAGCACCGCCATCCTCGGCGGCCGCATCGACATCCTGGTCAACAACGCCGGCATCTATCCCGGCCCGGACACCCCGGGCACCGACGAGGCCACCTTCGACCAGGTCTACGCGGTCAACGTGAAGGCCCCGTTCTTCCTCACCGCCGCGGTGGCGCCCGCCATGGCCGCCGCCGGGGGAGGGGCCATCATCAACCTGGGCTCCTGGATCGCCCGACTCGGCATTCCGGTCGCCGCCCTGTACAGCTCGAGCAAGGGGGCGATGGAGACCCTGACCCGGGCCTGGGCCGCCGAGTTCGGCCCGTCCGGCGTCCGGGTCAACGCGATCTCACCCGGCGTGGTCCATGAGCCCACCCCGGACACGTTGCCTGGCGACACGATGATGCA
>DASXJM010000620.1:0-2122 GCA_036497405.1 Streptosporangiaceae bacterium
CCGGGGTGGTCGGCTGGACCGATCTGACCGCCCCCGGCGTGGCCGACCGCCTGGCCGAGCTGGCCGCCCCCGAACTGGTCGGCGTCCGGCACCTGGTTCAGGACGAACCCGATCCGTCCTGGCTGACCCGCCCCGAGGTGCAGGCCGGCCTGGCCGCGGTAGGGGCGGCCGGCCTGGCCTACGACCTGCTGGTCACCCCGGCCCAGCTGCCGGCCACGCTGGAGACGGTCCGCCGCCAGCCCGGGGTCCGGTTCGTGCTCGACCACGGGGCCAAGCCACCCATCCGCGACGCCATCCTCGAACCGTGGGGCCGCCTCATCGCCGACCTCGCCGCCGCCCCGAACGTCGCGGTCAAGCTGTCCGGGCTGGTCACCGAGGCCCCGGCCCACCCCGGCCCGGCCGACCTGCGTCCCTACTGCGACCGGCTGCTGTCGGCGTTCGGGCCGGACCGGGTCATGTTCGGCTCCGATTGGCCGGTGTGCCTGCTCGCCTGCGACTACGACCGCGTGGTCGAGCTGGCCGAGAGCGCGTGCACCGGGCTGTCGGCGGCCGAGAGGGCCAGCGTGTTCGGCGGTACCGCCGCGCGCTGGTACGCGATTGAGCAGGTAGAAATATGCTTACCGGCTGAGGGGGATGAGATGGCTGCGCCATTGATTGATCAAGCCATCGAGCACCTCCGGGACCTGATCGTCCGCGGCGACCTCGAGCCGGGCAGCAAGCTGCCGCCCGAGCAGGACCTGGCGGTCATGCTCGGCTGCTCCCGCGGCACGGCCCGGGAAGCGGTCCGGTCGCTGGTCATGGCCCGGGTGCTGGACGTCCGGCGCGGCGACGGAACCTACGTGACCAGCCTGCGGCCGGAGCTGCTGCTGGAAGGGATCGGCTTCGCCGTCGACCTCATGCGGGACGAGAGCCTGCCGGAGCTGTGGGAGGTCCGGATGCTGCTGGAGCCGGCCGCCACGGCCAAGGCGGCCGAGACGATCAGCGACGGCCGGCTGGCCGAGCTGACCGAGATCCTGGACCAGATGCGCCGGAGCGTCGATGACGAAGCCGGGCTGGTCCACCACGATGCGCGGTTCCACGAACTGGTCGCCGCGGCCGCGGGCAACAGCACGATCGCGTCCCTGCTCGGCAGCATGTCCTCGCGAACCTTGCGGGCCCGGGTCTGGCGCGGCATCCGGGAGGCGGGCGTGTCCGAGGCCACCGTCCGGCAGCACGCCGAGATCCTCCACGCGCTGCAGGCCCACGACCCGAAGATGGCCCACGCGGCCGCCGTGCTGCACATCGGCGCCAGCCAGGCCTGGTTCCGGCGCAACGCCTACGCCGAGCGGCAGCTCTCGTTACCAGCCGCGCCGGAGCCGCCGGGGCCGCCGGGGCCGCCCGAGCCGTCTAAGCCGCTCGAACCAAGGGCGCGCTCGCGTTCGCGCAGAAACGATCATTGACGCTCACGGATTCGTCAATTAGCGTCGCTGACAACGTTATCTGGCGGGGAGAGGACGAAATCGTGCGCCCAAAGTCACTGGTTGCGGCGACGGTGGCCGCGATACTCCTCCCGCTCGGCCTGGCCTCGACCGCGGCCGCCGCGTCGGCCGCACCAGCCGCGGCCAGCCCGGACAGCCTGAGCCGCACTCCGAATCCGGTGGACGCCCAGCGGGCCGTGGCCACCTACCAGGCGCTGCAGAAGAACCTCTACCTGCCGCAGTACAAGCTCTACAAGCCGAGCGACTCGACCCAGCAGTTCGGCTACCTGTGGGACTTCGTGAACCCGTGGGCGGCCACCAACTACCTGGCCGCCATCCCCGGCGTCGGCGCCCGGTACCGCCCGGACCTGCAGGCCCGGAACCAGGGCGTCCTGGACTACTACGACACCCAGGAGACGAACCCGGCCGGGCAGGCCCAGCCGCCCGCCTTCGCGTCCGGGGTCCTGCGGCCGGTCAACTCCGACCAGCCCACCTACTACGACGACAACGCCTGGGTCGGCCTCAACTACCTGCAGGAGTACGGGCTCACCCACCAGCGGTCCGACCTGGCCCACGCCGAGGGCATCTTCCGCTTCGTGGTCAGCGGCTGGGACACCCGGACCACGGTCGCCTGCCCGGGCGGGGTGTTCTGGGAGGACGTGGCC
>DASXJM010000621.1:0-5927 GCA_036497405.1 Streptosporangiaceae bacterium
AAAGAACTGAACGTCAACGTGCTCGAAGACCAGATCGAGCACTACTACGGCTCGGCCAGCGCCACCTTCCCGGTGGTGGGGACGGTGACGGTTCCGTCCAGCACCAGCAACTACGCCAAGCAGATGAAGCAGATCGTGGCCAACGCCGAGAACTACCTGGCCTGGGCCTCCTACCGCCCGCACGGTCACGGCCAGCCGGCCGTGGTGTTCGACATCGACGACACCCTGCTCAACACCTACGACTACACGCTGGCCGAGCAGTTCGGCTTCACCTCGGCGTCCAACGCGATCTGGATCAACGCGGCGGCGTTCCCGGCCGTGTTCTACATGCCGCAGCTGGTCAGCTTCGCCGCCCGCCACGGGTACGCGGTGTTCTACATCACCGGGCGGCCGGAGTCCCAGACCGCGGCCACGATCAAGGACCTGACCAGCGCGGGCTACGCCGCCCCGCAGGCCGGGCACCTGTTCCTCAAGCCGGCCACGCCCCCGTCCTACCTGCACTGCGCCAACCCCGCGTCGTGCACCACCATCGAGTACAAGTCCGGCACCCGCGCGCACATCTCCAGCGAGGGCTACTCGATCGTGGCCGACTTCGGCGACCAGTACAGCGACCTGCTCGGCGGCGACGCCGGCCACCAGGTCAAGCTGCCCAACCCGATGTACTACCTCCCCTGACCGGCCAACACTGATCACCCACGACGGCGAGGCCCAGCGGCCCGGGCAGCTTCCCATCGACCAGCAATCGGCGTATTTCCGCGAGGTTCTGCGCCGTAATCACACGCTGGCCGAGGTGCTGACCCGGGCCGCGGCCATGAACCTGCCCGGCTGGTACCTCGTGGCCGGATGCCTCTACCAGACCGTCTGGAACGTGGTCACCGGGCAGCCGCCCGAGGCCGGGATCCTCGACTACGACCTCGCCTACTTCGACGATTCCGACATGTCCTGGGCCGCCGAGGACGCGGTCATCCGGGCCGGGAGCGAGGTCTTCGCGGGCCTGCCCGCTCCGGTGCAGATCCGCAACCAGGCCCGGGTTCACCTGTGGTACGAGCAGAAATTCGGCGTGCCCTGCCGCCCGCATCGATCCACGGAGGCCGCCATCGACACCTATGAGAGCACGACCGCCAGCCTCGGCGTCCGCGTCGATTCAGCTGGCCACTGGCGGGTCTACGCCCCGTACGGACTGGCCGACCCGTTCAACCTGGTGGTGCGGCCCAATCCCGTCCTCGCCCCCCGGCACGTCTACCAGGCCAAGGTGACGCGGTGGCGCCAGCAATGGCCAGGCCTGACCGTCCTGCCCTGGCCGGACCAGTCCGGTCAGGTTGGTTAGCCAAGTCGACGGGTGTCGCCCGGGCCGGGCGACACTGGCCAGGTAAGGTTGTCTAATGACAAACCGGCGGTGCGCGCAGTGCGGGACGGTGTTCACGCCGCGTCGCGAGCACGCCCGGTTCTGCTCGGCGGAGTGCCGGGTCGGCTGGAACCGTGATCACCTGACCGATGCGGTCGCCGAAGAACGCGCGCTGGAATGGTCCCTGACCGGCATGCAGGACGTGATCGAGCAGCTGGACGCCGACCAGCCCGCGGACCCGGCCGCCGCCTTCAGCGCGGTGGCCGAGGCGGTGTGGTGGACCACCATCATCGACGCCCGGCTGATCCGTCAGTACATGGACCTCTACGACGCCGTCCTCGACGCCCACCTCCCGGCCGATCGGCCGATGATCGAGGGGACGCTGGCCGGGCTGCGGTTCGTGCGCAACCAGATGAGCGCGGACGAGCGGCGACGCTTCATTGAGCCGCCCGCCAGCGGGGACGACGAGGTGGCGGTGACCGCCGCCTGGCGGTGGGCCCACCAGCCCGTACCGGAGCTGTCCGGGCTGCCCGCGCACATGCAGCCGTGGGTCATGACCCGCTACCAGGCCTACGAGCAGTGGCTGGCCGGCGGCAGCGTGGGCCGGGTCTTCCGGCGGGCGGGCGGCTTCCTGAACCTGGCCGCCAGCCGGGTCACAGCCGCCACCGTCACCAGCCTCGGCTGACCACCTCGGCTGGCTGGCCCAGCCGCCTCAGCTCAGGCCGCGGTCGGCTCGGCGGCGCCGCGGATCGCCTGCTCGGCGGCGGCGATGACCGCGTCCTCGCCGGAGATCTCCTCCAGGCTGCGGCCGGCCGGTTCGGGCAGGACCAGCGTGAGCAGCGCGCCGAGGGCGGACACCCCGGCCGTGAGCAGCAGGGTGCCGCGCAGGCCGAGGGAACTCTGCAGGACCGGGAACAGGAACACGCCGATGAACGCGCCGAGCTTGCCGACTCCGGCCGAGATGCCATGGCCGGTGGCCCGGACCCGGGTGGAGAACAGCTCCCCCGGCAGGACAAAGGTCGTGACGTTGGGCCCGAACTCGGTGAAGAAGTAGCTGATCCCGTAGACCAGTAGGAACGGGGCGACCGTGGTGGTCATCCCGGGGATCAGCCCGATCACGGCGAAGCAGACCCCCATCAGGATGAACCCCATCAGCTGGAGCCGGCGGTGCCCGAACCGGTCCATCTTCGCGATGGCCAGCACGTAGCCGGGCACGGCGGCCACGACGAAGATCGCGAGCTGGATGGCGATCGTGGTCGTCTGGGAGGCGTTCGGTTTGATGAGGCCGATGATCTGCGGGGTCGAGATCGTGTTGCCGTAGTAGGCGTAGTCGAGCAGGAACCAGCAGCCCGCCGTCCCGGCCAGCAGGACCAGCAGCCGGCGGCTGGCCAGGAAGGCCCGCAGGCCACTGGCCGGAGCCGTCGCTCCCGCGCTGGCCGGGACCGTGCTGGCCGCCTTGGCCTGGTAGCGGGGTGGCTCGGGCATCTTGCGCCGCAGCCACACCGCGGCGGCGGCGGGGATGGCGCCCACGCCGAGCAGGATGCGCCAGGTCGCGGCGGGCCCGGCCCCGCCTCCCAGCAGGGCCAGCGCGATCAGCGGCCCGACCACCAGGCCGACGGCCTGGGCCGAGAAGACCAGCGCGACCATCCGGCCGCGGTTGCGGTGGTCGGCGTACTCGCTCATCAGCACCGCGCTGACCGGGTAGTCGCCGCCCACCCCGAACCCGAGCAGGAACCGGAACGCGATCAGCACGGTCAGGGACGGGGCCAGCGCCGATCCGACCGCCGCGACGACCATCAGCGCGGCCGACATCCAGTAGACCCGGGTGCGCCCGATCTTGTCGGCGATCCGGCCGAAGACCAGCGCGCCCAGGAAGGCGGCCCCGAGCATGACCGCGTTGAGGGTCGCGAGCTGGCGGGTATCCAGGTGCCATTCGGACTTCAGCAGCGTGGACACGATGCCGATCACGAACAGGTCATAGGCGTCGGTGAAGAAGCCCATTCCGGAGACCAGCAGGGCCCGCTTGCGCAGGTGCCCCATGGATGCTTTGCCGTCGGTTCCGGTCAGGGCTGAGGTCCGGGTGTCGGACACGGGCGATCCCATTCATCTGCGAGAAAGCTGCCGTTAATGACAACGATGGACAGGGGTCATGAAATCCCGTTCCAGAACGGAAGTTACGCAGGTCGGGCGAAGTACTGCCGACTAAAAAGTGAACAGCATGTGAACTGGGAACGTCTTCACGTCGACACCCGGGCCCGGCGTGGGGCCGCCGGCGGCCGAGGCGGGCCGCTAACGGCTGGCCAGCATGGCGTCGAGGGGGACCGGGTCCAGGCCGGTCGCCTCGGCCACGGCCGCGTTGACCAGGTGCCCGGCGTGGGTGTTGATGCCCAGGGCCAGGCTGGGGTCGTCGGTGCAGGCCTGGTGCCAGCCCTTATTGGCCAGCGCGACCGCGTAGGGCAGGGTCACATTGGTGAGGGCGTGGGTCGAGGTGTTGGGCACGGCGCCGGGCATGTTGGCCACGCAGTAGAAGACCGAGTTGTGGACCGGGTAGGTCGGGTCGGCATGGGTGGTCGGGTGCGAGTCCTGGAAGCAGCCGCCCTGGTCGATCGAGATGTCGACCAGCACCGAGCCGGGCTTCATGCGGGCCACGAGCTCGTTGGTGACCAGGGTCGGCGCCTTGGCCCCGGGGATCAGCACGGCCCCGATGACCAGGTCGGCGTCGAGCACGGCCCGCTCGATCTCGTAGGTGTTGCTGGCCACGGTCTGCACCTGGCCGCGGTAGATCCGGTCGACGACCCGGAGGCGGTCGATGTTGAGGTCGAGCAGCTGGACCTCGGCCTGCATGCCGGCCGCGATGGTGGCGGCGTTCAGGCCGGAGACACCCGCGCCGATCACGACGACCTTGGCCGGGTGGACCCCGGGCACGCCGCCCATCAGGACCCCGCGACCGCCCTGGGCCTTCATCAAGGTGGCCGCGCCCACCTGGGGGGCCAGCCGGCCGGCCACCTCCGACATCGGCGCCAGCAGGGGCAGCGCGCCGTCCGGGGTCTGCACGGTCTCGTAGGCGATGCCGGTGACCTGGCGGGCCAGGAGTTCCTCGGTCAGCCGCTTGTCGGCCGCCAGGTGCAGGTAGGTGAACAGCACCTGGCCCGGCCGCATCCGGTCGTACTCCTCGGCGATGGGCTCCTTGACCTTGAGGATCAGGTCACCGATGGCCCACACGTCGTCGGCGGCGGGAAGGGTCTGCGCGCCGGCCGCCTGGTACTCGGCGTCGGTGATCGACGAGCCGAGGCCGGCTCCGGCCTGGATGAAGACGTCGTGCCCGTTGAGCACGAGCTCCGTGACCCCGGCCGGGGTGATGGCCACCCGGTACTCGTGGTTCTTGACCTCGGCCGGAATACCGATCCGCATGATGCCTCCAGTTGCGCTCCCGGCCAGGGTCGCTCCCCGATTCGGGCAATGTCACTAGCAACCGAATTTGATACTGCGTTTACTCCTAAGCCTGTGTCAGAATTTCATAATGAAGGTCGATAATGGGACTCCGGCGAAGCGAGTTCGACCCCGGGTGCGGGCGGACGTCAAGCTGGACGAGGCCGACCAAAAGATCCTGCGCATCCTGGCCGCCGACGCCCGCACCCCCAACAACGTGCTGGCCGCGCAGGTGGGAGTGGCCCCGTCCACCTGCCTGATGCGGGTGCGGCGCCTCCAGGACGCCGGCGTCATTCGGGGCTTCCGGGCCGAACTGGCCCCCGAGGCGCTCGGCCGGCCGCTGCAGGCCATCGTGTCGGTGCGCCTGCAGGCCCACGCGCGGGCCCGCATCGGCTCGTTCGCGCAGCGGTTCGCCGCCCTGCCCGGCGTGCTCAACGTGTACTTCCTGGCCGGGGTCAACGACTTCCAGATCCACGTGGCCGCCCGGTCATCGGACGACCTGCGCGACTTCGTGGTCAAGAACATCAGCGCCTCCCGCGACGTGGCCGCCACCGAGACCAACCTGATCTTCGACCATTTCCCGGGCACGGCCCTGGCCTGAGCGAGCCGGCCCTCGACAACCAGCAAGTGACAGTGTTAGCTTGCGCAAGTGGCGACTAACGCAAGGGAATTGATCACGGTGCTCGGGGAACCGATGCGGGTCACGATCCTGGAGCGGCTGGTGGTGGCGCCGGCCACCGCCACCGAGCTCGCGCAGGACCTGCCCGTGACCCGGTCGGCGGTCTCCCAGCACCTGCAGGTGATGAAGGCGGCCGGGCTGGTCGGCGACACCCCGGCCGGGACCCGGCGGGTCTACACGGTCGATCCCGGCGCGCTGGCCCTGCTGCGCAGTTACTTCGACAGCTTCTGGAACCGCTCGCTGGACAACTTCCGCCGCGCCGCCGAACGGGGAGACTCATGACCACGCCGCCCAATCCCACCTCGGTCAGCACCGACATCGACGTCGAGGCCAGCCCCGAGCACGCGTTCCGCGTCTTCACCGAGGGCATCGGCACCTGGTGGGACGAGGGCCACCACATCCTGCAGGCACCCCTGGCCGAGATGGTCTTCGAGCCCTTCGCCGGCGGCCACATCATCGACCGCGGCACCGACG
>DASXJM010000622.1:0-3980 GCA_036497405.1 Streptosporangiaceae bacterium
GATCCCGGCCACGCTGCCTTACGGCGGGGAGTTCACCGGCCCCGAGGCCTTCGCCAAGTTCTTCGCGGGGACCCCCGGCGGGGCCGCGGTGTGGGAGTCCTTCCACGTCGACGTCGATCAGGTCATCGAGTCCGCCGACCACCTCATCGCCCAGCTCACCAACACGGCCGTCCTCAAGGCGACCGGCCAGACGGTGGTGCTCCAGAACGTCTGGCTCTTCGGGGTGGCCAGCGGCCGCCTGGTCAGCGCCCAGCTCTACGCGGACACGGCCGCGGTCCGCAACAGTTCGGCCTGACCGACAAGCGCACCGGCGGGCCCGCCGGTCAGGGTTCAGACCGTTTTGTCGGACCCTGCGGCTAGGGTCGGTTTCAAGAGCTCAATCGAGCGCGAGCCGGATCTTCCTCCGGCTGGCCAGGAACCTCAGACCGGCACGTGCCCGGCGCGGGCAGCCAACCGTCAGCGCGGCTGCATTCGCCCCAGCAGGGGGCGTTCCAGTGTCCCGCCAGCCTGCCAGCGGAGGAGGTCCCCGGCATGAGCCATGAGCAACCCGCCACCCCGCCGCTGGGGCTGCCATCTGACGTACCGCAGGCGCTGGCCATGGTGCAGGCCGGGCTGTCCTTCCTGACCGGGTCGACCGTGGCGGGCCAGGAGGCGGAGGCGCTGATCGGCCTGGAGAAGACCGAGGCCCGGCTCACTGCGGCCCGGGCCCGGGCCCTGTCGGCGTTCTGCACGGGCCACGGATACGAGGCGGACGGTCAGTTCGGGCCCAAACCGTGGCTGCGGGCGTTCACCCGCATCACCCGCGGGGCCGCTGACCGCGCGCTGGCCTGGATGCGGCGGCTGGACGCCCACCCGGCGGTGGCGGCCGCGCTGGCCGAGGAGAGGATCACGGCCTCGTGGGCACGCGAAATCTGCGGCTGGACCAGCCGCCTGCCCGCCGAGCTGATCCAGAACGCCGACACGATTCTGCTGGCCGCCGCGACCCAAGGCGCGGAACTGGCCGATCTGGCCAATCTGGCCTGGGAAATGATCGAACGCAGCGCGACCCCCGACTCCGACGACGGCGGGTTCGGGGACCGGGCCGTATGGCTGGAGACCACCCTGGGCGGGGCGGGCCGTCTCGGCGGCGACCTCACCCCCGGCTGTGCCGCCGCGCTGAAGACCGTGCTCGACGCGCTGGGCGGGAAGGCGGGTCCGGAAGACACCCGGTCGGCGCCGCAGCGCCGCCATGACGCGCTGGAGGAAGCCTGCCAGCGGCTGATCGGCGCCGGCATGCTGCCCGGCCGCGACGGGCAGCCTCTGCACGTGTACGCCCACCTGGATCTGGCCACGCTGGCCGGGCTGGCCACCGGCGACGGCTCGCCCGCCATCCGGCCCGCCGCGGCCGGGCCCGGGGACTGGTGTCCGGCCGGGCCCGAGGCTGACGCCGCCGCCTGCGACGCGACCGTGATCCCGGTGGTCACCGGCCAGGTGGACATGCCCGCGGCGGACAACCTCAGCGGCTTGACCCGGGAGCGGATGCGAGACGTTCTGCTCCAGGAGTCCGTGACCCTGCTGTCCGGGCCGCGCGGGCTGGCCGCGCAACTACGGACCAACGCGCTGGACTACCCCTTCAACAGCCGCAGCCAGCCGCTGGACCTGGGCACGCCGACCCCGATCATTCCGGCGGCCCTACGGCGGGCGGTGACCCTGCGGGACAAGCACTGCCGGTTCCCGGGCTGCCACCAGCCGCCCTCGACCTGCCAGGTCCATCACCTGAGACCCCGGGCCCATGACGGGCCGACCGCGCTGAGCAACCTGGGCCTGCTGTGCCGGTTCCACCACCTGATCGCCGTCCACCGGTGGGGCTGGACCTTGAGCTTGCACCCGGACGGGACCGCGATCGCCCGGCATCCCGACGGGCGGACCCTGACCAGCCCGCTGGGCTGGGCGGCCTAGCTGGCGCGTTGGCGGGCGCGGTAGGCGGCGACGTGCTGGCGGTTGCCGCAGTTGCCGGTGTCGCAGTAGCGGCGGGAGCGGTTGCGGGACAGGTCGATGAGGACGGCGTCGCAGTCGGTGGCGTCGCAGACGCGCAGGCGGTCGGTTTCGCGCAGCCGGATCAGGTCGGCGAAGGCGAAACCGGTCTGGGCGCCGATGCGGTGGGCCAGCGGGGCCGCGGGCTCGGTGACGTGCAGATGCCAGCCCCAGCCGCCGCCGTGGTCGACGATCCAGGGGCGGGCGTCGGAGTCACGCAGCAGGCCGTTGACCAGGGCGGCCAGGTTGGTGGGGCGGCCCGCGGCGGCCCAGACGGCGCGCAGGCGCGGCCGCAGGGCCTGGAGGGCGGCCAGGTCGGCCAGGTCGTCCGGGCCGCGGCTGGTGCCGTGATCGTCCAGGAAAGTGTCGAGCGCGGCCGGGTCGGGCAGCAGATCCTCGCCGTCCCGCATGGTGTTGACCAGGTCGGTGGCCAGCGTGAGGGCGGCCACGGTGTCGTGGGCGAACACGGCTAGGCCCTCCTCAAACCTGGGCGGCCAGGCGCTTGGGGGCGATCAGCCGGTAGCTGTCCCGCAGCAGCTCGGCCAGCTCGGCCCAATCGTGGTCCTGGTCGAGCCGGATGCCGACCCAGCCCTTGGAGCCCACGTAGGGCGGCACGTAGAAGCGCTCCGGATCGTCACCGACCAGGGCCTCCTGCACCCCCGGGCCGGCCTTGAACGTCATCGAGGTCTGGTCCTCGCTGATCATGACGAACAGCTTGTCCCGGACCCGGAAGGCCGGCGAGGTGTGGCCGGCGAACGACTTCTCGGTGGCTTCGGGCAGGGCGAGGCAGATCTCGCGGACCCGCGTGACGCTGTCACTCACGCACGTCAGCCTAATAGCCGGACCCGAGTGACGGTGGCGCGCCGTAGGATCGCGGGCGTGGCAGCAGTGGACGTCCTGCAGCGGACCTTTGGCTATGACTCGTTCCGCGGGCCGCAGGAAGAGATCATCGACCACCTGATCGGCGGGGGCGACGCGCTCGTCCTGATGCCGACCGGCGGCGGCAAGTCGCTGTGTTACCAGATCCCGGCCCTGGTCCGGGCGGGTACCGGCGTGGTCGTCTCCCCGCTCATCGCGCTCATGCAAGACCAGGTGGACGCGCTGACCGCACTGGGGGTGCGGGCCGGCTTCCTGAACTCGACCCAGGACATCGAGCAGCGGCGGGCCACCGAGCAGGCTCTGCTGGCCGGGGAGCTCGACCTGCTCTACCTGGCCCCGGAGCGGCTCAAGACCGAGTCCGCGGTGCGGCTGCTGGACCGGGCCAAGATCTCGCTGTTCGCCATCGACGAGGCGCACTGCGTGGCCCAGTGGGGGCACGACTTCCGGCCGGACTACCTCGAGCTGTCCATGCTGCACGAACGCTGGCCGGACGTGCCCCGGATCGCGCTGACCGCCACCGCCACCCAGGCCACCCGGGCCGAGATCGCAACCCGGCTCAAGCTGGACGACGCCCGGCAGTTCGTGGCCAGCTTCGACCGGCCCAACATCAGTTACCGGATCGTGCAGAAGAACGAGCCGCGCCGCCAGCTGCTGGACCTGCTCAAATCCGAGCTGTCCGGCGAGGCCGGCATCGTGTACTGCCTGTCCCGGGCCTCGGTGGAGAAGACGGCCGAGTTCCTGACCGCCCAGGGCCTGGAGGCGCTGCCCTACCACGCCGGGCTGGACGCGCGCGTGCGCGCGGCCAACCAGTCCCGGTTCCTGCGCGAGGACGGGCTGATCATGGTGGCCACGATCGCGTTCGGCATGGGCATCGACAAGCCCGACGTGCGGTTCGTCGCTCACCTGGACATGCCACGTTCGGTCGAGGGCTACTACCAGGAGACCGGGCGGGCCGGCCGGGACGGGCTGCCGTCGGTGGCCTGGCTGGCCTACGGCCTGACCGACGTGGTCCAGCAGCGCCGGATGATCGACACCTCCCCCGGCGACGAGGTGCACCGGCGGCGGCTGGCCGTGCACCTGGACGCCAT
>DASXJM010000623.1:0-2385 GCA_036497405.1 Streptosporangiaceae bacterium
TGAAGGCCGCCCCGATCCGAGCCGCCCGGGCCCGCACCCGCCGATGTTCGACGAAGCCGCCCTCGCCCGCACCCTGGCCGGCAGCCACGGCCTGGAGGCCGCCGCCACCACCGAGCACATCTCGGCCGCCCTGCACGCCCATCACGGCGGCTGGATCAGCGACGACACCGCCCTGCTGGCCCTGCGTGTGCCAGCGCAGACCCCCTAGCTGTACTGATCAGGGACGTTGGTTGAGGTCGTGTGACGACACGATCTGAATGAGCTTGGATGGCGAAGACCTCCGGGCGTGGAGTGGAGCTGTCTAGGAACCGCTCCGCCACCCAGGAGGTCTTCGTGTCCCACGCTAACGCTGCCCTGACCCCGCGTGCCCGTCTTAAGCTCGCCCGGCTCGTCGTGGATCACCACTGGCCGGTCGCCCGGGCCGCTGAACGCTACGACGTGTCCTGGCCGACGGCGAAGCGGTGGGCGGACCGGTACCGGCAGCTGGGGCCGGACGGGATGGGTGACCGGTCTTCGCGCCCGCACCGGTGCCCGCACCGGACCCCGCAGCCGGTGGTCCGCACGATTGTGCACCTGCGGTGGAAGCACCGGCTCGGCCCGGTCCAGATCGCGGACCGGACCGGCCTGGCTCCCTCAACGGTGCACGCGGTCCTGGTCCGCTGCCGGATCAGCCGGCTGACGGCCATCGACCGGGCCACCGGGGAACCGGTCCGCCGGTATGAGCATCCTTACCCCGGCTCGCTGGTCCACGTGGACGTCAAGAAACTGGGCAACGTCCCCGACGGCGGCGGCTGGCGCTACCTCGGCCGCGCCCAGGGACTGCACAACCGCATCGCCACCGCCCACCGCACCGGCCAGCACAGCAAGACCTTCAGCCACCCGCTGACCGGGACCGCGTTCATCCACACCGTCCTGGATGACCACTCCCGCCTGGCCTACTCCGAGATCTGCACGGACGAGAGGCGGGAAACCGCCGTGCTGGTGCTCCGCCACGCAGCCGCCTGGTTCGCCGCCCGCGGCGTCCGCATCGAGCGCATCCTGTCCGACAACGGCCCCTGCTACCGGTCAAAACTCTGGGCCGCCACCTGCGCCGACCTCGGCATCACCCACAAGCGGACCCGCCCCTACCGGCCCCAGACCAACGGCAAAATCGAGCGCTTCCACCGCACCCTGGCCGAAGGATGGGCCTACAAGAAGCTCTACGCCAGCGAGCAAGCCCGCCGCGCCGCCTACCCCGCCTGGCTGCACGAATACAATCACCACCGGCCCCACACCGCGATCGGGAACCAAGCGCCCATCACCAGGCTGACCAACGTCCCCGGACAGTACACCTAGCGGGTCGGGTCGCCTTTCGGGGGGTCGGTGGCGGCGGTACGGGCGCGGCCGGCCATGACGGCGGCCAGCAGACCGGTGAAGTCCTCCCGGCATGACCCGCAGGCCGCCAGGTGGGCGGCCATACCCGGAAACCTCGTGGCGGGTTGGTGACCGGCGGCGGTCAGATCGGCGTAGACATCAAGAGCAGCCATCACCCGATCACAGCCGACGTCGCGCGGGTCGGTGCGCAGGAAGTTGTCCAGCGCGTCCATGGCTGACGTCAGGCCTGGTTGCTGGGCGGTTCATCGGCTCGCCAGCGCCGGTAGAGGCCGATGAACTCGCTGCGCATGCGGGGGGTCAGGTCATCGGCGGTGATGCTCCCGGCCAATGCGATCACGGCGCGCATCTGGGCCAGGTACTCGGGGCAGTGCGGGCAGTTGGCCAGGTGGTTTTCGAAGCGGCGGCGCTGTGATCGGGTCAAAGCACCCTCCAGGTAGTCGGTGACCAGCCCGACGGCCTGCTGGCAGCTGAGATCGCGGCGGAACCGCGCGGCCAGGCGGGTCACCGGGTCCCCCCGAACTCGGACTCGATGACCTGCCGTAGCCAGCTGCGGCCCCGGTACAGGAGCACGCGCTGGTTGGCTTCGCTGATATCGAGGGCACGGCAGACTTCTGCGCTGCTCAGGCCCTGAACATCGCGCAAGGTCACGACGTCGCGCTG
Organism: Streptosporangiaceae bacterium; assembly: GCA_036497405.1. Lineage (GTDB taxonomy): Bacteria > Actinomycetota > Actinomycetes > Streptosporangiales > Streptosporangiaceae > Bog-532. Next base: position 2,035 of record DASXJM010000623.1, read on the forward strand.
CCCTGGCGGCAGTTCGCCGATCGCGGCCAGGATTCTCGGGGCCATCTTCGCCGCCAGCACCCTGTCCTCGACCTGATCGGCCCAGGGCTCGGGCGGCACCGCCCAATGGCCGGCCGCGTCGAACCTAGAACCGCCGGCCACCGGCTCGACGTCATCCACCGGTACGCTCCGGTGCTCCCGGACCGCGGCGCTGACCGCCCGGTTGATCACGATGCGAAACAGCCAGGTGCGGAAGGTTGAGCGCCGCTCGAACCGGCCGATCCCGCGCAGGACGCCGATCCAGGTGTCCTGGACCACTTCCTCCGCCACAGCACTGCTCGGCACATGGCCGAGGGCCAGCGACAGCATGAC
>DASXJM010000624.1:0-2867 GCA_036497405.1 Streptosporangiaceae bacterium
GACGCCCTCGACGCCATCGCCGACCAGGCCAACCTGCGCGGCACCGGGGCGCGCGGCCTGCGCGCGATCCTCGAAGAGGTCCTGATGTCGGTGATGTACGAGGTGCCCAGCCGCAAGGACGTGGAGCGCGTGGTCATCACCCGTGAGGCCGTGCTCGAGCACGTCAACCCGACCCTGGTCCCGCGCGGCGTCAGCAACCGCCGCCCGCCCCGCGAGAAGAGCGCCTGAGCCTCGCGCCAGCGTGTAGGAGCACATCACAAATGCGTGTAGTACAGGGATAACGACGGCTCAACCGCCGGTCCGGAGTCAATAGACTCACCTGCTGTGACCGACAACGCTCAGCTTCCCCCGCAGTACAGCCCCGGTGAGGTGGAGGGGCCGCGCTACGCTCTGTGGGAGAAGGCCGGCTACTTCACCGCCGACCCCGAGCGCGACGCCCCCACGTTCTCGATCGTGATCCCGCCGCCCAACGTGACCGGCGTTCTGCACATCGGGCACGCGCTCGACCACACGATCATCGACACGATCGTCCGGCGTCGCCGCATGCAGGGCTACACCGCGCTGTGGCTGCCCGGCATGGACCACGCGGGCATCGCCACCCAGAACGTGGTGGAGCGGGAGCTGGCCAAGGAAGGCCTGAGCCGTCATGACCTGGGCCGGGAACGGTTCACCGAACGGGTCTGGCAGTGGAAGGCCGAGTCCGGCGGCAAGATCCTCGGTCAGATGCGCCGCCTGGGCGACAGCGTGGACTGGACCCGCGAGCGGTTCACCATGGACGAGGGCCTGTCCCGGGCCGTCCAGACCATCTTCAAGCGCCTGTTCGACGAGGGCCTGATCTACCGGGCCGAGCGGATCATCAACTGGTGCCCGCGCTGCCTGACCGCCCTGTCCGACATCGAGGTCGATCACAGCGACGACGAGGGCGAACTGGTCTCCATCCGCTACGGGGACGGTGACGACTCGATCGTGGTCGCCACCACCCGGGCCGAGACCATGCTCGGTGACACCGCGGTGGCCGTGCACCCCGACGACGAGCGCTACCAGCACCTGGTCGGCCAGACCGTGGCGCTGCCGCTGACCGGCCGCCGCATCCCGATCATCGCCGACGAGCACGTGGACCCGGCCTTCGGCACCGGCGCGGTCAAGGTCACCCCGGCCCACGACCCCAACGACTTCGAGATCGGCCGCCGCCACGACCTGCCCAGCCTGACCGTGCTCGACGAGCGCGGCGTGGTCACCGCGCACGGCCCGTTCCAGGGCCTGGACCGCTTCGAGGCCCGCCCGGCCGTGGTGGACGCGCTGCGCGAGCTGGGCCGGATCGTGGCCGAGAAGCGGCCCTACCTGCACGCGGTCGGCCACTGCCAGCGCTGCGGCACCACCGTGGAGCCGCGGCTGTCCCTGCAGTGGTTCGTCAGGGTCGCGCCGCTGGCCCAGGCGGCCGGGGACGCCGTGCGCGACGGCCGGGTGACGCTGCACCCGGCCGAGATGAACGCCCGCTACTTCGCCTGGGTCGACGACATGCACGACTGGTGCATCAGCCGCCAGCTGTGGTGGGGGCACCGGATCCCGGTCTGGTACGGGCCCGAGGGCGAGGTGCGCTGCGTCGGGCCCGACGAGGAACCGCCCGCCGGTGACGGCTGGCGCCAGGACTCCGACGTGCTCGACACCTGGTTCTCCTCGGCCCTGTGGCCGTTCTCCACCCTGGGCTGGCCGGACGACACCCCGGACCTGCACGCCTTCTACCCGACCAGCGTGCTGGTGACCGGCTACGACATCCTGTTCTTCTGGGTCGTGCGGATGATGATGTTCGGCCTGTACGCCATGCGGGACCGCCCGCCGGCCGACAGCGTGCCGTTCCGCGACGTGGCCCTGCACGGCCTGGTCCGGGACGCCACCGGCAAGAAGATGTCCAAGTCCCGCGGCAACGCCGTCGACCCGCTGGACTGGATCGACCGCTTCGGCGCCGACGCCACCCGGTTCACCCTGGCCCGCGGGGCCAACCCCGGCAGCGACGTCCCGGTCAGCGACGAATGGGCGGCCGGTTCCCGCAACTTCGTCAACAAGCTCTGGAACGCGGCCCGGTTCGCGCTCGGCCACGGAGCCCGGGTGCCCCGCCGCCGGCCGGACCCGGCCGCGCTGTCGGCCCCGGACCGCTGGATCTTGTCCCGGCTGTCCAGCGTCATCGCCGAGGTGGACCGCGACCTCGACCGCTTCGAGCTGGCCAAGGCCTGCGACACGCTGTACCACTTCGCCTGGGACGAGGTCTGCGACTGGTACCTGGAGCTGGCCAAGATCCCCCTCAACGCGGCCGTGGACCACCCGGACGACGCCGCCGCCCAGACCGCGGCCGAGGCCACCCGCGAGGTGCTGGGCCTGGTCCTGGACAACCTGCTCAAGCTGCTGCACCCGGTGATGCCGTTCGTCACCGACGAGCTGTGGACCGCGCTGACCGGCGAGGAGTCGGTGATGGTGGCGGCCTGGCCGCGGCTGTCGTTCGACGACCCGGTGGCCGAGGCCGAGCTGTCCGCGGTCATGCGGCTGGTCACCGAGGTGCGCCGGTTCCGCTCGGACCAGGGTCTGCGGCCCAGCCAGCGGGTCGTGGCCCGGCTGCGCGGCCTGGACGGCAGTGCGGCCGCGGGCCACGAGGAGGCCGTCCGCTTCCTGCTCCGGCTGACCCCGCCCGCCGATGATTTCACCGCCACCGCCGCCATCGAGGCCGAAGGCGTCACCGTCGAACTCGACACGGCCGGCACCATCGACGTGGCCGCCGAACGCCGCCGGATGGACAAGGACCTGGCCGCCGCGCGCAAGGAAGCCGACCAGGCCCAGGCCAAGCTGAACAACCCCAGCTTCACCGCCAAGGCCCC
>DASXJM010000625.1:0-12196 GCA_036497405.1 Streptosporangiaceae bacterium
CGGCGCCCTGTTCGACCCCACCAGCAGCAACTACTCCACCTTCGGCGCCCGCTGGTACAACGCCTACACCGGCGCCTTCACCACCCAAGACACCAGCAACTACCTGGCCAACCCCGAAAACGGCAACCGCTACGCCTACGCTGGAGCTGACCCGGTGAACAACATCGATCCAACCGGAAACAGTTTCCTCAGCTGGGTGGAAGGCGTCGGAGAAGATCTGGCGAGTGACGCATACGCCGCGCTGGATGCCACAAATGCGTGTCTGGCGGGTGCTGGTGCACTTGAGGAAGCGGCTGAGCCTGCGGAGGGCGCCATCGCACTGCTGCCCGGCGGCGATACAATAGGTGAGGCAGGAATCCCGCTATTCGGATGCCTCGTCGGTACAGCGACCGAGCGTACCCTTGACTACAACGTCCTGGGGTGACAATGAAAGAATGGCGGGGCTATGCGCACACAAGGCCATGCGAGTAGTCCTCAAGTCAGTTCCTTGCTTAAGCTCGGAATCGGGATCGCGGGGATTGGCGTAGCGCTGATTGCCGTAGGTATCGCGGAGCTTGATCAGGCTCTACACGGCGGTACTGGGCTCGGGGTCATGGTGGTGGTGGTGGGCGTAGTCGGCCTAGGTCTTGGCGGATATCTGATATGGGGCTACGGCTGGCTGAAGAGACGCCCTGAAGTGGTTAAAAAAGCTCAGCAAGGCGCGTCGCTCAACCAATACGGAGGTCCTGGAGAAGGAAATGAGGATTAGCCCCGCAGGCATCTAGGCCTAAGAAGTCGTGGTTAACATACAAAGCCACGCTCAAGCTATGCTGTGGGCTTGCAGGTAGCAACCATCAGGAAGATTCGGTTACCGCCGTCATTGAATGACGCACTTGTCCGATACGGAGAACGGCCCCGGCCGTGCGGGGACCGTTCTGGTTAAGCAGGATTCCCGGCAACGGTCCGTCTGCGGTTCACTCCGCAGTCTTGCCCGCTGCCACTCCCCGATTTGGCGCCGAGTGGTGCCGGTTGGTTAATCCTCGCGGAGTGGTCTATGGCGACGGAGACGTTCAGAGCTGGATCGTTTGTTCGATTACGAGCCTGCGGCTTGGGATTGAGATTTCCCATTCGGAGAGGGACGACCCCCCTGGCCCCCCCGGAACCCGCGTTGCGGTGCCCGCCGTATTACCGGCCACTCGCCGAGCCTCCGGCCCGGCTCGCGGGGCCGATCAGACCGACTCGCCGCAACTTTTAACTGATCCTGGACCGGCTCAGGCTGAACGCCTCGTGCCGGACGTGGTCGCTCTGGCCGAGGAAGGCCTTGAACTCCCCGAGCCGGTAGGCCGGCTCGCCCGGCCCGGCCGCGGTCTCCAGGTGGAAGTCGCGGCCGAGGTCGGCCAGCCGCCGCCGCACGGCCGGCCCGTTCAGCCGGGGGCCGGGCCGTCCGTGCGCCGCGGTGACGATCTCGCTCACGGTCATGAAGCCGGGCCGTCCCCGGAGCACCGCGAACACCGGGTCATGCACGTGGGCCGAACCCTCCGCATCCAGCGCCAGCGGTTCACCGTCGTGCCGCAGGGCCTGGCCGATGGCGTGCCCGACCGCCTCGGCCACCGGGGGCGGGAACGCGTTCCCGACCTGCCGGTAGCGGGCGGTCTTGCGGCCGGTGAACTCCCAGCCCCAGTCGTCCTGCCAGCCCTGCAGCCGGGCCACCATCTCGCAGGTCAGCTTGGGAGGCAGCGCCGGGTCGTCGTCGGGCCCGGGGGCCTGGTCGGCCAGGCCGAGGGCGTCCACCCCCAGCTCGGCCCAGGCCCGCTTGGCCCGGGTCGGGCCGAGGTCGGCGCCGCCGTGCTTCTTGGACCCGCCCACGATGGTGGGGGCGATGCCGCCGGCCCGCCGGGCCCACCGGTCGGTGCCGGGCCAGCCCCGGGCCCCCATCAGGTCGCGCAGGGTCTCGCCCACGGTCAGGGGGGCCACGCCGGCCGTCTCCGGCCACCGGAACCAGGGCGCGTCCTCAGCCTGGACCGCGACCAGCACGAACCGCGGGCGCAGCTGGGGGACGCCGAAGTCGGCCGCGTGCAGCAGCTGCCAGCCGGGCACGTAACCCAGTTCGCGCAGCCGGTCCAGCACGTGCTGCCGGTAGGCGGCGAACCGGGTCAGGCTGAGCCCGCGCACGTTCTCCAGCAGCAGGGCGCGCGGCCGGATCTGCCCGCACAGCTCGACCGCCCAGGCGAACAGGTCCCGTTCGTCGGTGGCCCCCAGCTGCCGGCCCGCCACCGTGAACGGGGGACAGGGCACGCCCCCGGCCAGCAGGTCGACCCCGGCGTAGGCGGCGGGCTCCCACACGGCCCGGTCGGCCACGTCGCCCTGGGCCACCTTCCAGCCGGGCCGGTTGGCCCGCAGGGTGGCGCAGGCCGAGCCGTCCAGCTCGACGGCCAGCGCGTGCTCGAAGCCGGCTCGTTCCAGGCCCAGCGCCTGACCGCCGGCTCCCGCGCAGATCTCGACCACCTCAAGATCCGTCACGCGGGCCCTCCTCCTGCTGCTGTGCCTGGCCCCAGTGTGGCGCAAAGGCGTCCCGGCCCGCGGGCATCCGCCCGCGTGTCTCGACGGACCTTAGTGCCGGCCTACGACAATTCAGCCGACCGGGCGCGACCGCCGGGCGGCCCGGATGTGGGCCCGCGGCTCCGGCTTGCGCTCGAGTTCCTCGGGCAGCCGCAGCAGCGAGTTGGCCGTGCTGTCCACGACCTCCTCGGCGATGTCGATGACCCGGCGGCCCCGGGTCCGGGCCGCGTTCCGGAGCAGGTCGAACGCGTCCCGCGTGCGCAGCCGGTGCCGTTCGGCCAGCACGCCGATGGCCTGCTCGACCCGCACCCGGGCGGTCAGCGCGTGCTCCAGCTGAGCCACGGTCACGGCCAGGCGGGCCGCCTCGTCCTCCTCGGCCGCCTCACCCAGGGGGTGCGCGGGCCGCGACGCTGGCTTGCTGGCCGCGCCCGGATCCGAGGACGCCAGGTCAGCCGCGAGCAGATCGGCCAGCACCATGGCGCTGGTCAGATCGGGCGCGGCCTCGTCCCCGACGATCCAGCCCCGTCCGGATCGGCGGACGACAGTCTCGTCCGGCTTGGTCCCGCTCATGTGCGGCTGCCCTAATCAATTGTGAAGCCCCGTATGGCACCCATGAATATAGCGGAGGCAACTAACCCGCCACGGCCTGCTGACCTCGCTGGGAGGATCACTGGTACGCCCGAGTACCCGAATTGTCCGCGTTCTTCGGAAAATATCTAATGACGTGAAGTGGGGCTTTCCGCCTTAATCGACTCCGGCCGACGGAGGTCCGACCCGGTCCGGGCCGGCTCCGTCCGCGAACGGGTCTCAGCCGCTGACGGCCTGGCCCGCCAGCCGCTTCTTGACCTGGATGGCCGAGGGGTTCACCATCACGCTGCCGTCGGGGAACACCACGGTGGGGACGGTCTGGTTGCCGCCGTTGACGCTCATCACGTACTCAGCGGCGGCCGGGTCGCGCTCGATGTCGACCTCGGCCATTTCGATCCCATCCCGCGCGAGCTGGGCCTTGAGCCGCTTACAGAACGCGCACCACTGGGTCGTGTACATAGTCAGCGGAGCCGACACCTGCTGTCTCCTTCAGTCGTCGCCATTACGGGCCCCCGTACGAGCAGATGCAACACCGGAAACCCGCGATGCCTTCCCGCGGCCCTACGATGACCGGTGTGGCTGACACTGTGACCCACCGGCTGGTCTCCGTGCCCGGCGGCCGGATCCACCTGGCCGAGCAGGGCCACGGCCCGCTGGTCCTGCTGGTGCACGGGTTTCCGGAGTCCTGGTACTCCTGGCGTCACCAGCTGCCGGCCCTGGCCGCGGCCGGGTACCGGGCCGTGGCCATCGACGTGCGCGGCTACGGGCGCTCGTCCAAGCCCGCCGACGTGGCCGCCTACCGGCTGCTGGACCACGTGGCCGACAACGTCGGGGTGGTCCAGGCCCTCGGCGAGGAGCAGGCCATCGTCATCGGCCACGACTGGGGCAGCCCGATCGCGGCCCACTCGGCCCTGCTGCGCCCGGACGTGTTCACGGCCGTGGGCCTGCTCAGCGTGCCGTACGCCCCGCGCGGGGCCCGGCGCCCGACCGACGTGCTGGGCGCCCTCGACGACGGCCACGGCGGCGAGTTCTACATCAGCTACTTCCAGGCCCCGGGCCGGGCCGAAGCCGAGATCGAGCCGGACGTGCGCGCCTGGCTGACCGGCATCTACGCCGCGATGACGGGCGGGGCGGTGCCCCGGGACGAGATCGTGCCGATGCTGTTCGTGCGGCCCGGCGGGCGGCTGGCCGACCGGTTCCCGGACGGGCTGGACCGGCCGGACTGGATGTCCCAAGCTGACCTGGACTTCTTCGCGGGCGAGTTCGAGCGCACCGGGCTGACCGGCCCGCTCAACCGGTACCGCAACATCGACCGGGACTGGGCCGACCTGGCCGCCTGGCACCACGCCCCGATCACCCAGCCCTCGCTGTTCATCGGCGGCGAGTTCGACGGGCCGACCACCTGGCAGGCCCGTTCGATCGCCAGCTTCGCCGGCACGCTGCCCGGGCTGGTGGGCTCGCACGTCCTGGACGGCTGCGGCCACTGGGTCCAGCAGGAGCGCCCGGACGAGACCAACCGGCTGCTGATCGACTGGCTGGATCACCTGCCGCGCCGGGCGACGCTTCTCTGACCATGCCCGACGCCGACGCGGTCCTGGCCGCCCTGGACCCTGAGCAGCGGGAGGTGGCCCTGGCCACCCGGGGCCCGGTGTGCGTGCTGGCCGGCGCGGGGACCGGCAAGACCCGGGCCATCACCCACCGGATCGCCTACGCCGCGCTGACCGGCGTGGCCGACCCGGCCCGGGTCCTCGCCCTGACCTTCACCGTGCGGGCCGCGGGCGAGCTGCGGTCCCGGCTCCGGCTGCTGGGCGGGGTCGGCCTGGGCACCGAGGCGGTCCGGGCGACCACGTTCCACGCGGCCGCGCTGCGCCAGCTCACCTACTTCTGGCCCCGGGTCGTGGGGGGCAGGCCGCCCCGGCTGGTCGACTCCAAGCTGCCGCTGCTGGGCGAGTCGGCCCGGGTCCTGCGGCTGCGCCCGGGCGAGGGCGGCCTGTCCGACGTGGCCGCCGAGATCGAATGGGCCAAGGTGTGCCAGGTCCGGCCGGACGGCTACGTGGCCGCCGCCGCCCGGGTCGGCCGGAGCCCGGGCCCGTTCGGGGCCGACGGGGTGGCCGCCATGTACGACACCTACGAGCGGCTGCGGCGGGAGCAGCAGCTGATCGACTTCGAGTCCGTGCTCGAGCTCACCGCGGCCATCGTGACCGAGAGCCGGACCGCCGGCGACCAGGTCCGCGGCATGTTCCGGCACTTCGTGGTGGACGAGTTCCAGGACGTCAACCCGCTGCAGAAGCTGCTGCTGGACGCCTGGCTGGGCGGCCGGGACGACCTGTGCGTGGTCGGTGACCCGCAGCAGACGATCTACTCGTTCACCGGCGCCACCCACCAGTACCTGACCCGGTTCAGCACCGAATACCCGAACGCCACCGTGGTCCGGCTGGTCCGCGACTACCGGTCCACCCCCCAGGTGGTGAACCTGGCCAACCACCTGACCGGCTCCGGCCGGGCCAGCTCCGACACCGCGAAGCTGGTCGCTCAGCGGCCGTCCGGCCCGGAACCGGTGCTGGCCGGCTACGGCGACGAGCAGGAGGAGGCCACCGCCGTGGCCCGGGCCATCCAGCAGCTGATCGCGGGCGGCCACCCGGCCCGGGAGATCGCGGTGCTGGTGCGGATCAACGCCATGCTGGAGCGGTTCGAGACCGCGCTGTCCGCGGCCGGGGTCTCCTACCAGGTCCGTGGCACCGAACGGTTCTACGACCGGCCCGAGGTCAAGCAGGCCATCATGCTGCTGCGCGGGGCCATCCGCGGGGCCACCGAAGGCGAGGCGCCCGGGTCGCTCCCGGCCGAGGTGCGCACGGTCCTGTCCGGCCTCGGCCTGACCCCGGCCGAGCCCGCGGGCGGCGGGACCAGCCGCCAGCGCTGGGAGTCGCTGCGGGCCGTGGCCCAGCTGGCCGACGAGATGGCCGCCGACCGCCCGGCCGCCACCCTGACCGACTTCGTGACCGACCTGGCCCAGCGGGCCGTGCTCGGCCACGCCCCGGTGCTGGACGGCGTGACCCTGGCCTCGATGCACGCGGCCAAGGGCCTGGAGTGGGACACGGTGATCCTGCCCGGCCTGGTCGAGGGGGTCATGCCGATCGTGTACGCGCGCACCCCGGCCGCCCAGGACGAAGAACGCCGGCTGCTCTACGTGGCCGTCACCCGCGCCCGTGAACGGCTCTACCTGTCCTGGGCCGGCCCCGGACCCGGCGGCTCCGGAGGCCGGGGCTCCGGCGCCCGCGGCGGCGAGCCGTCCCGCTTCCTGGATGCCCTGCGGTCCGCCCCGACCACGAAGAAGCTGGTGAACCGGATATGAGCAAGCAGCTCGACGCGCTGCTGGACCTACTCGACCTGGAGCAGATCGAGCTGGACATCTTCCGCGGTCGCAGCCCCGATGAGCGGGTACAGCGGGTCTTCGGCGGCCAGGTCGCCGGGCAGGCCCTGGTGGCGGCGGGCCGGACCGTGGACCCGGACCGGCCGGTGCACTCGCTGCACGCCTACTTCATCCGCCCCGGCGACCCGGCGGTGCCGCTGGTCTACATGGTGGAACGGGTCCGGGACGGCCGCTCGTTCACCACCCGCCGGGTGTCCGCCATCCAGCACGGCAAAACGATCTTCACGCTGTCGGCGTCGTTCCACCACCCCGAGCCCGGCCCCGAGCACTCCGAGGCCATGCCCACGGTGACGCCCCCAGAGCAGATCGAGCCCACCATCGACCGGATGGAAAAGCTGTTCGGCACCCTGCCCGAGCCCTACCGCGACAGCCCCATCGACGTCCGCTACGCCGGCCCGCTGACCTTCGAAGCCGAGCGCGACCCGTCCCTGCGCCGGACTGACAACCTGGTCTGGCTGCGCGTCAACGGTGAACTGCCCGACGATCCCCTGCTACACGTCTGCCTGATGACCTACGCCTCCGACCTGACCCTGCTCGACTCGGTCCTGCTCGGCCACGGCCTCTCCTGGGCCGACGGCAAGACCAAGGGCGCCAGCCTCGACCACGCCATGTGGTTCCACCGCCCCTTCCGCGCCGACAACTGGCTCCTCTACGCCCAAGAGTCCCCGGTCGCGGCCGGCGCCCGTGGCCTGGCCCGCGGCGAAGTCTTCGACCCCGACGGCCGCCTCGTCTGCTCGGTCGTCCAAGAAGGCCTCATCCGCACCAAGTCCTAACCGCCCCTGGCTCCCGCCCCGGTCAGCCCGCTGAACCTCAAGCAATATTGAGGTTGTTAGCCGTCCAAACTACCGGCATTACCGTCGACAACCCGCCAATCCGGCTCCTCGGAACCTCCGGATCCGAATGGCATTCGAGCGTCTTCTGGGTGCTTGATTTTTCACCTATCGAGGGTCTTCGCGATGGTGGAAAATTTCCTCAAAAGTCCAGGTCAAAAATAAGTTGCCGGGTGCGCGGGGGCGGTCATAAGCTTCACGCATGCGTCTGGGCCACTAGTCGAGACCCCCGAAGGGAGGTGCCCAGTGATGACTAAGGATTACGCCGATCTGGCCGTCGTGCAGCAGCACGCCGCGAGCGGCGGTGCACCGCTGAGCGCCGCCCCGCAGGGCATCGGCGCCTTTGGCCTGCCCGTTTCCTGGCTCATGGGAGCCGTGGGTTCCAAGCGGCCGCGTAACGCCGACCTTGGCCTGATCCAGGCCAAGTGCGCCGTCGACACGGTCGCGCCGATCACCGCGCAGCCAGGGGACACGACTGTCCACTCCACCTACAAGTACATGACCCGCATTGTCGCCAATAGCGACAGCGGATCGGGTTCGCATCCACCCTTGAGGGAACGACCTCCGGCCTAGGCGCCGGTAGATCTCCTCAAGGCCGCGGACCCACACAGGGTCCGCGGCCTTAAGTGTTTTTAGGGCCACGGCCCCTCCGGACGGGCGAGTAATTCGCACAACGAGGGATGCAGACGAGAGGGGTTGGCTCCGATGCAGTGGCCCAATGCCGCCGCAAGCGCGGACGCAGAGGGATTGATGGCGGGTCCGGCGGATTCCGGGGAAATCCAGCTGGCCGGGATGAACCTGCCCTGCACCGAAGATCCGGAACTGTTCTTCGCCGAATCACCGCAGGACGTCGAGAGCGCCAAGGCGCTCTGCCGTGACTGCGCGGTCCGGCTGGCGTGCCTGACCGGTGCGCTCAAGCGCCGCGAGCCATGGGGCGTGTGGGGCGGAGAACTTGTTCTGCACGGGACGGTCGTGCCGCGCAAGCGGCCGCGGGGCCGTCCCCGTAAGACCGAGGTGGCCGCCTAGGTCCGTGTGGATGGGCTCCACACGGACCAGCGGCCGGACGACCACGAAGACGTTGAGGGATGCGGACAGCATGTATCTGACCGAACAAATGGCAACCGAACGACACCGAAGTCTCCTGAGAGAGGCGTCCCGGACACGCCCCGCGCGCCAGTCCCGGGCCCTGCGCCGGGTGGCTCGCCGCGCTGAGCGCGCCGAGCACCGGGCCGACGTGGCCCGCCGGACCGAGGCGCGGCTGCGTGCCGCGCTCCCGGTATGACCCGGGAGGACGCCCCCAAGGCGCCCGCTGGCCGACTGGCCGGCGGGCGCCTTGTTTTTTTTAGGTCTGGTCCTGGCCGACCGGCAGCGAACGACGGCCCTCGTCCGGCTCGTCCGAGTACCCGGGCATCCAGCGCAGCACCTCGTCCCGGAACCGGCCCTCGCACTCCAGCTGGCACAGCACGCCGATACCCGCGGTCGTGACCCGATGGATGAGCACATAACTCGGCGGCAGGTTGAACTTGCGGGAGATGTTGGAGGCGTTGAGGTCGGTCACCCGCGCCGCCTCGCCCCGCAGCCATTCCCGGGTGAAGTGGAAACACTCCGCCTTCGCCGGCTCGGCCAGCGGAGCCAGGAACGCTTGCAGCGCCTCCAGGTCCACGGCGATCCCGGGCCGCAAGAAGTTGTTGGCCCGCAACTCGCGCTCGACCGCTTCGACGTCGGGCTGGTCCTCGCCCATCATGCGCAGCAGCCGGCCGAAGAACGGCGGCAGCCCGTCCGGCAGCCGGTCCACCGCCCCGAAGTCGAGCACCCCCAGCCGCCCGTCGTCCAGGAGCCGGAAGTTCCCGGGGTGCGGATCACCGTGCAGCAGGCCGGCCCGGGCCGGGCCGGAGAACAGGAACCGGGCCAGCAGGATCCCGGCCCGGTTCCGCTGCTCCTGGGTGCCGTCGCTGATGATCTTGGCCAGCGGAGTGCCGTCCATCCACTGTGACACCAGCACGTGCCGGGTCGAGGCGATCACGTCCGGCACGTAGATGTCCGGGTCGTCGCGGTAGGCGTCGGCGAACGCCTGCTGGGCCTGGGCCTCCATCTCGTAGTCGAGTTCTTCCGCGACTCGGGTCCGCAGCTCTTCCAGCAGCGGCTTGATGTCCAGCCCGGGCGCCAGCACCCCGAACAGGCGTCCGATCCGGGCCAGCTGATTGAAGTCATTGATGATCGCGTTGCCCGCGCCCGGGTACTGGATCTTGACCGCGACCACTTGCCCTTCGCGCCAGATGGCCTTGTGAACCTGGCCGATGGATGCGGCCGCCACCGGACGGTCGTCGAACTCGGTGAACTGGTCCCGCCAGTTCTCGCCCAGGTCCTGGGCCAGCACCTGGTGCACGGTCCGGGCCGGCAGCGGCGGCGCGGATTCCTGCAGCTTGGTCAGGGTGGCCCGGTAGGGTCCGGCGATCTCCGGCGGCAGCGCGGCTTCGAAGATGGACAGGGCCTGGCCCATCTTCATAGCCCCGCCCTTGAGCTCACCGAGGACGCGGAAGATCTGCTCGGCCGTGCGCTGCTGGATCTCCTGGGCGACGATCTCGGCGCTGCGACCGCCGATCCGCTTGCCGAGTCCCAGGGCCGCCCGGCCCGCGTATCCGATCGGCAGGCCGGCCAGCTTGGCGGTGCGCGTTACCGCGCGTCGAGGTACATCGTCATCACTCACTCTTCCGATTCTGCGTCATCGGACCTAGTTGTAACGACACCCGGGTGCCTTCCCGGCAGGAACAGCGTGGATGTGACGGCCAGGACCGGCGCCGCCACTGCCAGTCGGGGACGACCAGTTCCAGGGCGCCGTCGGTCACGGCCCGGCCCGGGCGGCCGGTGTCGACGAACTCCAGCGCCTGGGCCGCGGCCAGCGCGGCCACGCTCGCGGCCAGCACCGTGTCGCAGGCGGGCGGGCCATCCGGCTGGCTGGCCAGCTGGGCCAGGATCAGCGGCCAGGCCGGGTCCCGCTCGGCCCGGGCCAGGTCCAGGCAGCGCAGGCAGGCTGTCCGGCCCGGCCGCACCAGCGGCCCGACCACGCCCACGCCCTCGCCGCCCACCGCCAGCAGGTGCGGGATCCGGGCCTGGACCAGCCGGGCCGCGGCCGCCGGGTCGACCGGACCGGCCAGCACGGCCAGGTCGGGCCGCTCGGCCCGGTCGGCGGTCCGCACGTCCGGCGCGACCCGGCCGATGAGCCGGGCCACCCCGTCGGCCCGGGGCAGCCCGAGGTCGGGCAGGCCCAGCCCGGCCGGGCTCAGGTCCTGGGGCCGGGCCAGTCCGCTGTCCTGGCAGGTCACCTGGCTCACGCCCGCCGCGGCCAGCAACCCGGCCACCGTCGTTCCGATCCGCCCGGCCCCGTGCACGCGGACGAAGGCCAGCCGGCGCCGGGCCAGCGTCCGCGCCCCGCCGTCGGAGTCCCCGTAGGCCAGCGCGGCCGCCGCCAGCTCGGTCGTCAGCCGGCCCCGCACCGGCGCGGTCAGCCCGCCCAGCGAGCGGGCCGGGAAGTCGGCCAGCGCGCCCGCGCCGGCCAGCAGGCCGAGCACCCGGTGCACGGTGTTGACCGAGACGCCGGCCTCCTGAGCCGCGGTGATCACCCCGTCCCAGTCCCGGCTCCCGTCCAGCAGCGCGATCACCGGCGCCGCGCCCCGCATCCCGGACAGCGCCACCGCCCGCCGCGGGTCCACCCCGATCTGCAGCGTGTCCCGGTCCCGCCACACGGCCCGCAGCCCCGCCCTCAGCACTGGTCTCATGCCCGCATGGTCACTCGCCCCACCGACAATCCCCCCGCCCCTAAGCACCCCAGTGACGCAAGGCAACCACCGGGTCAAAAGAAACTGGCGCGGCCCGCCCCGGTGTCAGCTCAGCGCTCCAGCCTTACCCGCAGCCTTCCGCCGCCCGACTCCGCTGAGCCCCGCCCCGCCGCCCCCCGTCCCGCCCCGGCCCCCGGCGCTCGGCGACCCTTGACTTATGCAGGTAGTTACCTGCATATTGGGGGAGTGGCGGACGAGGGAAGCGGGGACGCGGTATTCCGGGCCCTGGGCGACCCGACGCGGCGCGCGCTGCTGGACCGGCTGCGCGAGCGCAACGGGCAGACGCTGGGGGAACTGTGCGGTCCGCTGGACATGACCCGGCAGTCGGCCACCCAGCACCTGGGCGTGCTGGAGGCCGCGAACCTCATCACCACGATCCGCCGGGGGCGGGAAAAGCTGCACTACCTGAACCCGGTGCCGCTGTGGGAGATCGAACGGCGCTGGATCGGAAAGTTCGAGCGCCCGCGGCTGTCCGCGCTGAGCGCCATCAAGGATCAGGCCGAGCGCCAGGAGCGCCAGGGGCGCCAAGAGCATGAGGAGGAGACCATGGCTGACAGCACCGGCAGGCCGGGCTACGTGTACGTCACCTACATCGAAAGCTCACCCGAACGGGTGTGGCAGGCGCTGACCGACGCCGACCTGACCGCCCAGTTCTGGGGCCACAGCAACGTGTCCGACTGGCAGCCCGGCTCGACCTGGGAGCACGTCCGGGTGGACGGTTCGGGCATCGCCGACGTGGTCGGCACGATCATCCAGTCGGTGCCGCCCGAGCGGCTGGTCCTGACCTTCGACTCGCCGGGCGAGGTGCCGGCGGCCGGACCTACGGTAGTGACCTTCGATATCGAGCGGTACCACGACATCGTGCGGCTCACGGTCCGGCACGACAACCTGGCCGACCAGGACGCGCTGGACGCCATCTCGGCGGGCTGGCCCGCGGTGTTCGCCAACCTCAAGTCGCTGCTGGAAACGGGTCA
>DASXJM010000626.1:0-12952 GCA_036497405.1 Streptosporangiaceae bacterium
CTGATGATCGCGGGCCTGGCCAGCTCGCTGCCCAGGACGCTGACCACCGGGCTGCAGCAGCAGGGCGTCGCGCACAGCGTGGCTCAGCAGATCGCGTCGCTGCCGCCGGTCTCGTCGCTGTTCGCGGCGGTGCTGGGGGTCAACCCGATCGAACGCCTGCTGTCCGGCAGCCACGCCCTGTCCGCGCTGCCGGCCGCGCACCGGGCCGTGCTGACCGGCCGGGAGTTCTTCCCCCGCCTGATCTCGGCTCCGTTCCACCACGGCCTGGTCGTGGTGTTCGTGGTCGCCGCGGCGCTGTCGGTGCTGGCCGGTCTGGCCTCGCTGCTGCGCGGCGGCCGGTACGTCCCGCCCGCCGACCCGAATGTTCCCCGTTCCCCCAACCGAGAGAGGACCGCCCGATGACCGACCCGACCCCCGGTATCGACGCCCGCCGCACGGCCCTGCTGGTGATGGACTACCAGAACGGCATCATCGGCCGCCTGGAGGATGCCGAGGCGCTGCTGGCCCGGGTGGCGCACGCCATCGCGGTGGTCCGCAAGCACGGCGGCCACATCGGCTACGTGCGGGTGGCCTTCGACGACGCCGACTTCGACGCCATCCCGCCCACCAGCCAGTTCGCCGCCCTGGTGGCCAGCAGCGGGCGGGCCATGCACGCCGACGCGCCCGCCACCGCGGTGCACGAGTCGGTCGCGCCCGAGCCCGGCGACATCATGGTCCGCAAGATCCGCGTCGGCGCGTTCTCCACCACCGACCTGGCCGGCCAGCTGCGGGCCCGCCAGCTCGACACGCTGGTGCTGGCCGGGATCAGCACCAGCGGCGTGGTGCTGTCGACCGTGCGCGACGCCGCCGACCGCGACTACCGGGTCTTCGTGCTGACGGACGCCAGCGCCGACCCGGTACCCGGCGTGCACGAGTTCCTGACCGAGAAGATCTTCCCCCGCCAGGCCGGGGTCATCGCGACCGCGGAACTGGAGCAGCTGCTGACCGCTGGCTCAGCCCGTTCCTGAGCCTTCAAAACCTTCACAACCGCATTTATCGAAGGTCAGGCCCGGGGCTCTCGCGAACCCCGGGCCTGCCGGTGATGTCAGCTGAACGTGGTCAGCTCAGCGGGGTCAGTGGTGCGATCCCAGCAACGCCGCCCCGAGGAAGAACGCCGGTCCGTCCGGCGTACCCACGCCGGTCTCGTCGTCGTACCCCTTGGTGTCGTGCAGGGTCGAGCTCTGCACGTCGATGGTGCCCAGCTCGTAGTTCTTACCCTGCGAGTTGTCCAGCAGGTTGGTGTAGTTGGTCCGTACCTGGGCCACCGGGGACTTCGGCGCCACGATGTCGTGCAGCGCCGGGGTACCGAGCAGCTTGTAGTACAGCGGGTTGATGAACCCCAGCGAGCGGTGGGCGAACTGGTCGGCCACCGCGACCACTCCGGCGATCAGCGGCGAGGACAAGCTGGTGCCGCCGATCCGGTACTGGTCCCAGTAGGTGCCGTCCGGGAACACCTGGGTCTCACCGACCTCGAAGCCGGTGTTGGGGTCACCGTTGGCCGAGATGTCCGGCACGGCCCGCATCGGGGTCTTGCCGTTGACCTCGGAGATGCTGGCCGGCACCTTGCCCTTCTGGTACCAGGGCTGCTGGTACAGGATGCTGGTGCCGCCGCCACCGCCGGAGGAGTAGGTTCCGGGCGGGGTGGGCGTCCAGGCCCCGTTGGTCAGCTGCGAGTAGTCGGTCTGCCAGCCGTACTCGGCCAGGTGCTGGCCCTTGCTGCCGATCAGCACGCTGGTGCCGCCGACGCCGGTCACGTAGGGCACGTCGGCCGGGAACTCGACCGTCTTGGCCGACAGGTCGGTGCCGCCCGCGGTGTGGTCGCCCGCGTCACCGGAGGAGAAGTTGACCGTGATCCCGGTCAGCGCCGCCTCCAGCGAGAACTGGTTGTAGAAGTCCACGTAGGCCTGGGTCAGGTCGGCCAGGTCGTCAACGCCGTCAGTCCAGGAGTTGGTGATGACGTTGGCCACGTGGTTGTCGATCGTGCTGGCCCAGGCGTCGTCCAGGCCGCTCAGGCAGTCAGCCCCGCCGACGTAGACGATCTTGGCACCGGGGGCCATCGCGTGCACGGCCTCGACGTCCAGCGTCTCCTCGCCGTACCAGCCCTGCGCGTCACAGTCGTTCGGGCCCTCCAGCGAATAGCCGTTGGGGCCGGGCGTGATCTGCCGGAACTGGCCCGCGGTGAAGCCGGGCTGGCCGTGGACCTGGCTGTACTTCTGGGCGTCGGCGTAGATGGTGGGCGCGGCGTAGGCGTCGGTGATGGCCACCGTCACACCCTTGCCGGTCACGCCCGCCTTGAGCAGCGCGGACTCGCCGTAGGCCGACTGGTACTGCTGCGGCCCGTAGCCACAGACCGCGTACGGCTGCTTCTTGCCATAGGCGCTGGGCTTGTCGGTGGCGATCTTCTGGCCGTAAAAGGCCGAGCATGGCTGCACGCCGTAGCGCGCGCCCGCGGGCGGCCCGGGCAGCGTGTCCGCGGGCTGCTTCAGTTCGCTGCCCTGGTCAATGCCGACGACCCCGGAGACCGCCGAGGTGACCGTGGCCGGCGTGCCGGACGGCAGCGACAGCTCGCTGTTGTTCGACCGCACGGTCTTGCCCTGGTACGTGTAGTTGTTCAGCTGACTGCCGAACGTCTTCTCCACCTGGGCCGTCGTCCCGCTGGCCTCGACGAACTGGCCGCTGGGCAGCGTCTTGGTCACCGCGAAGCCCTGGCTCTTGAGCCAGGTCTGGACCGCGCTGACGCTGGCCTTGGCGGGGGCGTACGCACTGTCGAACGCCTGGTTCGACAGCCACTTGCCGTAACTGGCGCTGCCGGGGGTGGAGATCGCCTGCAGGGCGGCCTGCGCGCCGGCCTCGTTGCGCATGCCGAGCAGGACGCCGAAGCTCACCTGCTCCGATGATGACGTGGCGCCGGCGTTGTGAGCCTTGCTGAGCCACTGGGGGGTGCTGCCGCTCAGATAGTGCCGGCCGGACTGTGGTCCGCCCGCGGATGCGGGGGCCGCGGCTGCGGCCAGGCCGAGCACGGTGGCGCCGCTGGCCACCACGGCCAGGACACTCCGGCGGACAAATTTCATAGATGCCATTCAGGTACCAGATTCTGTGAGAACCGCACCGAAACCAACCTGACTAGCAAACGCCCACCTGGGAAAACGGTCAAGGGGATCAGGGCACTGTAAACGCCCCGGAAACATAACGAATTACGCCACCATTACGGAGGGTGGTGAGCGATTTAGTGTACTTCGCAACCCGAACGCGTTGTTTGCGAACTTCGCGCCGGGAAGGCCACGGCCAGGCCGTGCGCGATGCCAGCCGAGCGGGCCGCGTACCCGGCCGAGGTGTAGTGGATGCCGTCGGAGATGAACCAGCGGTCCTGGGCGACGCCGGCCCAGTCGTAGACCCGCATGCTCGGGTACCGCGGGCAGGCCTGGGTCAGGGCCGTGTCCCACAGCTGCATCTCGGGCTCGGCGTAGGGGCCGCTGGCCACCAGGGACCTGACGTTCACCCACATGACCGGCTGGTTGCCGATCACCGACATCATCTTCTGGATGCGGGCCGCCCGGCCGACCGCCGAGCCGACCACCACGTCGGCGGTGTCGTTGGTGCCCAGGGCCAGCACCCAGCAGCCCCGGTAACCGCCGGCCACCAGCTTTTTGGCCACGTCGTAGGCGTTGGCCTGGTTGTCGACGGTCTCCACGATCGACCGGCCGCCGGAGATCTCGGTGATCATCCGGGTCGCGCCGACTTGGGCGTACCGGGCCCCGATCCGCTGCCGCGGGTTCGGCAGGTAGTCGTCGGAGACCAGGCCGTCTGAGGTGGAGTCGCCGATGTGCACCACGCTGCGGCAGGACGTCCGGGCTGACGTGGTGCTCGCCCCGGCCGCGGGCTTCCTGGCGGGGGCGGAGGGCCGGGGGGACGACGTCGGTGCCTGCGACCGGGGGGCCGGCACCGACCCGGCGGCCAGCTGGGCCGCCGCACCCGGCTGCACGGCGCCGGTCAGCCCGGCCCCGGCCACCCCGCACACCACCACCGCGCTGGCGGCCGCGGCCCAGCGGCGCCGTCCGGCCGGGCTCAGGTCCCGGCCGGCCGGGTTGAGGTGGGCCAGGTTGAAGTCGGCCAGCCGCCAGCCGGAGGCCCGGGCCCGGTTCCAGGTCCGGCCGAGCACGCCGTGCCGGATCGGCTCCTCGATGTACTTCCAGGACAGCGCGGCGGCCAGGATGCTGGCGGTCAGCTGCAGGACGGCGTGCCCGAACGAGACGTGCCCGCTGGCCGGAGTGGTCAGCACGATGATCGGGTAGTGCCACAGGTAGATGCCGTAGGACCGGACCCCGATCCAGCGCAGCGGCCGGACGCCGAGGATCTGGCCGACCCGGCTGGCCGGGGAGGCGGCCGCCCCCACCACCAGGAGAGTGGCCACTGACAGCAGCACCATGCCGCCCCGGTACACGAAGGCCGAGTACTGATTGGTGCCCAGGATCAGGATGCCGATGACGGCCAGGCCGACCCCGCCCGCGGCGTCGAGGATGCGGCGGGCCCCGTCGGCGACGTGCCCGGTCAGCCGGCGGCTGGGCCAGGCGAAGGCCAGCGCGGCCCCGATCAGCAGCGCGAAGGCCCGGGTGTCGGTCCCGTCGTAGACCCGGGTCGGGTCGTAGCCGGGGCTGTACAGCACGGCCATCTCCACCGCCGACGCCACGGCCAGCAGCAGCGTGCCCTTGGCCAGCAGGCTCAGGCCACCCGGCCGGCCCCGGGTCCAGCGCAATCCGAGCCACAGCAGCCACGGCCACACCAGGTAGAACTGCTCTTCCACGGCCAGCGACCACAGGTGGCCCAGCGGCGACGGCGGCCCGAACCGGGCAAAGTACGAGCTGTGCTGGGCGATCAGCCACCAGTTGCTGACGTAGCCCAGGGCCGAGACGGCGACGCCGCGCAGCGCGGGCAGCTGGGACCGGTCCAGCGCGGTGACCCAGGCCATGACCACGATGAGCATGACCAGCACGGCAGGCAGCAGCCGCCGGGCCCGCCGCCGCCAGAAGTCGGTCAGGTCGAGCCGCCCGGTCCGGTGATACTGGGCCAGCAGCAGGTCGGTGATGAGGTAGCCGCTCAGGGTGAAGAACACGCCGACGCCGAGCATGCCGCCCGGCACCCAGCCCAGGCCGAGGTGATAGGCGACCACGGCCATGACCGCCAGCGCGCGCAGTCCATCGAGCCCGGGCAGATAGCGCTGATCGCCCTTAATTGGCCTGGGCACGCATCCCCCTTCTCGCCACCGCTGTCCGCGCACACGAATTTCGCGGCCATAATCCGACCAATTCGCGACGCTAATCCGCCATACCGGCCCTGTCACGTAACCGCGCCGCCGTGTCGAACATAAAGATCGCCCCGATTCCGGATGGGTGACGAGGTTCGCGGCCAGACGTCCGGTCCCGCTCTCAGGTGGGCCGATGCCCCGGCCGGGCCCGATCCGGGACCAGGACCGCGGTCAACGCCGATCATTTATCCGGAGGCAGACGTGGCCATTTTCGACAAAATCTGAACACCATCTACTTTGAAGTCCGCAACTAGGTGCGACCCGAGGCCCGGGTTATCGTGGTGGGGCGGATCTCGTGGGGCGCCATCGGGCCGTCCGAAATCCGCGGGGGGTGGGCCCGTGGTTATCTCCTTTACCGGCGTGCTCGTGCTGGGCATCGTTTCGGTACTGGTGCCGGTGGTACTGGCCCTGGTGCCCCGGCTGCCCGTGCCCGGGGCGGTGCTCGAGGTGATCGCGGGCATCGTGATCGGCCCGTCCGTGCTGGGCTGGGTGCACATCGACGCGGCCATCACCGTCCTGAGCGACCTGGGCCTGGGCATGCTGCTGTTCCTGGCCGGCCTGGAGATCGACGTCAGTGGCCTGCGCGGCCCGCTGGCCCGCATGGCCGGCCTGGCCTTCGCCGCCTCGGCCGGGCTCGGCGTCGGCGTGGGCTTCGCGCTGAGCGGGGCCGGCCTGACCAGCAAGCCGCTGTTCCTGGCCGTGGTGCTGATGTCGACGTCGGCCGGGCTGCTGCTGCCGATCCTGAAGGACGCGGAGGAGGAGTCCACCCGCTTCGGGCAGCTGGTCATGACGGCGGCGGCCCTGGCCGAGGTGGCCACGATCCTGCTCCTGTCCCTGTTGTTCTCGGCCACGTCCCGCACCTCGGCCAGCCGGCTGGCCTCGCTGGTGATCTTCCTGGCCCTGCTGGCGGTGCTGGCCTTCGCGCTGAGCGAGGTCCGCCGGCTGGACGCGCTGGACCGCCTGCTGGACCGGCTGGAAGACCGCAGCGCCCAGCTGCGGGTGCGGGCCACCCTCACCCTGGCCCTGGCCTTCGGGGTGCTGGCCTACCAGTTCGGGTTCGCGTCGATCCTGGGTGCGTTCGCCGCGGGCCTGCTGGTGCGGGCCATCGACCTCAACGGCGGCCGCCCGCATCCGCAGTTCGAGACCAAGCTGCAGGGAATCGGCTTCGGGTTCCTGATCCCGATCTTCTTCATCGCCACCGGCGTGCAGTTCGACCTGCGGGCCCTCCTCAGCCACCCGGTGGCCGTGGCCGAGGTGCCGCTGTTCCTGGTCGCGCTGCTGGTCGTGCGGGGCGTGCCCGCCCTGGCCTACACGCGCCTGATCGGCCGCCACCGGTCCACCGTGGCCGGCCTGATGCAGGCCACCTCACTGACCTTCGTCATCGTCGCCACCGAGATCGGGGTGGCCGCCCACCTCATCTCGACCACCACCAGCGCTTCGCTGCTGGCGGCGGGCCTGCTGTCCGCGGCCCTGTTCCCGGCGCTGGCCCTGCGCCTGCTGACCACCGCGCCGCCCCCGGGCCCGGATGATCAGGGCGACTCGATGGTTCCGGCGGCGGAGATCCGCGCCGCCGTGGACCCGAAATCCGACCGTGACAGCTGAGCGACGAACGCGGTCGCGTCGCTACCCGGGATCGGCTGGCCCTGGCTGCTGAGCTGGAGCGGGTACATCCGGGCCTGCTCGAACTGCCCGCTGGCCGACAGCGTCACGTGCAGGATCGCGCTCAGGGACAGGTTCCCCCCGGCCCCGAAGTTGCCGTAGCCGGCGAAGTTGCCCAGGCTGTAGGCGATGAGGTGCCCGCGGTAGAACTGCATACCCCGCAGCACGTGCGGGCCGCTCGCGATGACCAGGCTGGCCCCGGCGTCGATGGCCTGGTGAGCGAACGCCTCGGGGTTGCCCCGGTCTTCCCCGACGTAGGTCTCCTCGTGGCCGGTGACGTGGTCCGCGTCGGAGCCCTCGGCACCGGCGTGCATGTACACGACCACCACCGAGGCTTCCCGGGCCGCCTTCTGGACCAGGGCCTGGGCCGCGGGCAGGTCAAGCAGGCTGGCGGTGTAGCCGTAGGGCGCGAAGGCCAGGAACGCCACCCGCACCCCATGCGCCGTCACCAGCGTGATCTCACCGGGCAGCCCGGTCTGGGCCAGGCCCGCCGCGTGGATCGTCTGCACCGTCTGCGCCTGGCCGGCCGGGCCGAAGTCCATGGAGTGGTTGTTGGCGTCGTTCAGGACCGTGAACCCGGCGCCGGCGATGTAGCGCACGTAATCGGGCGGGTCGCGGAACGCGAAGCAGGTCTTGCCGGCGCTCTTCGGGCTGCACTTGCCGCCCGGGGCCGTGGTCAGCGTGCCTTCCAGATTCCCGAACACGA
Source organism: Streptosporangiaceae bacterium (assembly GCA_036497405.1). Lineage (GTDB taxonomy): Bacteria > Actinomycetota > Actinomycetes > Streptosporangiales > Streptosporangiaceae > Bog-532. Next base: position 7,707 of record DASXJM010000626.1, read on the forward strand.
CCTGGGCCCCGCGGGCCAGGATCGGCTTGACCGGGTCCAGGTACGTCGCCGGGCTGGGCGGCAGGTCCGGCGTGTTGCCGAGCATCATGTCGCCCACCGCGGCGATGGTCACCGGCCCCGCGCCCTGGGCCGCGCTCACGCCACCGCTGCCCGCCGAGGTCGCCGCCGCCGCACTGGCCGTGGCCGGCCGGGCCGGCCGGGCCGAACCGGCCACCGCCGGCGTCCGCCCCGGCGCCGGCTGCGCGGCCGGCACGTCCGTGCTGGCCGTCTGGGGCGAGGACGTGAGCGAGCAGGCGGACAGGCCGATCGCCCCCACCGTGCCCGCTACGGCACCCCACCCTCGCCGTCTCACAAGGACATAGTGCCGGCTACCTGGACCGATGGCCAGCATTTACCCGCGACGCGCCCAGAAAGCGCGAGGCCCGGCCATGATCATGACCGGGCCTTCGACCTTGATTGCCGATGGGGTGGATGATGGGATTCGAACCCACGGCCCCCAGGACCACAACCTGGTGCTCTAACCAACTGAGCTACACCCACCACGGCCGCGGTGCACGACCGCGGCACAGAGAACTTACCAGCAACCGCCGGTTCCGGCGACTCGGCGAGGACCCGGCGCTACCCGGGCCCGGGCTACTCCGGCGCCGGGCTGGTGTGCCGGGCCGCGATCTCGCGGGCGGTGGCCGAATCCGGGCCCGGCTGGGGCACGAACACCGCTTCGCGGTAGTACCGCAGTTCCTGCACACTCTCGGTGATGTCGGCCAGCGCCCGGTGGCCGCCGCGCTTGGCCGGACTGGCGAAGTAGGCCCGCGGGTACCAGCGGCGGGACAGCTCCTTGATGCTGGACACGTCGACCATCCGGTAGTGCAGGTAATGGTCGAGCTCGGCCATGTCGCGGGCGATGAACCAGCGGTCGGTGGCGATCGAGTTTCCGCAGAGCGGGACCCGGCGCGGCTCCTTGATGTGCGTCCGCACGTAGCTGAGCACGATGTCCTGGGCCTCGGCGATGGTCACCCCGCCCGCCAGCTCTTCCAGCAGGCCAGAGGTGGTGTGCATGGTGCGGACCACGTCGCTCATCTGGTCGACGGCCTCGGGCGGGGGCTTGATGATGACGTCCACGCCCTCGTCGAGAATGTTCAGCTCGCCGTCGGTCACCAGGCACGCGATTTCGATCAGGGCATCCCGTTCGATGTCGAGGCCCGTCATCTCGCAGTCGATCCACACCAGCCGTTCGTCCATTATCCCAGGTTAGGCCCTTATCGGAACCTGTGGCGGCAGGCTCGAAATCATTTGGACATGTTTCATTCACCCCGCGGAGGGTCGCGGCGGTTCCCCGGAAGCTCCCCGCGTGCGGTCAATAGGGCGCGTTGGCCAGGGACGCGACCGATGTCACCGAGTCGATGTCGGGGGTGATCACGGTCTCCAGCGCCATCCGCCGGCCCCGGCTGATGGCGGCGGGCGCCGCGGTGAGCGTGGGCCGCCGGCCGGCCACCCCACGGCCCGGCGGCACGGCGCAGGCCGGCGTGACCGCCCCGCCGAGCAAGGCCGGCTCGATGTGCCCGGGCCCAGCCGCGTCCCAGCCCGGTACCTGCGACGCGCCGAAGTGCCCGCCCATCGACCAGTGGGTGCGGCTCCGTTCGGCCGAGCGGGCGGCCATGAACGGCGCCGGGCGGCCCGCGGGCCAGCGCGACGGCACGCCCCAGGACGCCAGCCAGTCGAGCAGGGCCCCGGCACCGTGCATGGGCCCGTCGGTGAACGGCTCCCAGGCCCAGGCCACCACGCAAACCTGTACGCACAGCCGGCCCTGCCGGTTGGCCGGGTCGCCGCCGGGGGCGGTGTCACCCGGGCCGTCCGCCCCGGCCGGGACCCGGTGGTCGAGCCCTTCCGGGCCCCCCAGCGAGCAGGCCGCCCGGACCACCGGGATCAGCTGGACGATGTCGCCGGAGAGCGGGTTCCAGACCAGGTGCGGCGGGCGGCCGTCCCGGGCCAGCCGCTGCGCGGCCGAGCCGGCCGAGGTCTGACGCGGATCCGCGCCCAGTGCCTGCCAGACCACCCGCGGGGCGCCGCCACGCAGCATCCCGCCGTCCGTCTGGGCTCGAAGGCACCGGGCGCCCGGCATCCATGCGTCAACCACAAGCCACTCTCCCCAAGGTCTAGACCTTCTTACAATTGCTACGTCATGGGGGACGAATAGTCCATAGGTGGCCGCTCGGTAATATTGCCGGCTAGCCGGTCAAGTCGGGCAAATCGCATAGATAGGACAGTGTGAATCGACACGCCAGCCAAAAATCCCGACACTGACATCGTGCGTTGTTTCATTCACGTTTCCGATCCGGCCGATCCGCGGCTCAGCGACTACGTGCGGCTGACCGATGCCGAACTGCGCAAGAGCCTGGAAGCGGAGCACGGGCTGTTCGTGGCCGAGGGGGAGAAGGTGATCCGGCGGGCCGCCGCCGCCGGCTACCGGGTCCGCTCGCTGCTGGCCACCGAGCAGCGGGCGGCCAGCCTGGCCGACCTGGCCGCGGCCTGCGGGGGACCGGCCTACGTGGTGCCCGCGCCGGTGGCCGAGCAACTGACCGGCTATCACGTGCACCGCGGCGCGCTGGCGGCGATGGACCGGCGCCCACTGCCGCCGGTGGCGGAGGTACTGGCCGGGGTGCGGACCGCACTGGTCTTGGAAGACATCGTCGATCACACCAACGTGGGCGCGATCTTCCGGTGTGCCGCGGCCCTGGGCGTGGGGGCGGTCATCGTGTCCCCACGCTGCGCCGATCCGCTCTACCGGCGTTCGGTGAAGGTCTCCATGGGGGCGGTCTTCGCCGTGCCCTGGGCCCGGATGGACGACTGGCACGGCGGCCTGGACACGGTCCGGGCGGAGGGCTTCCGGTTGCTGGCGCTCACCCCGGATCCGGACGCGGTGCCGATGATCCCGGCCGCACCGGGGGCCCCGGCCCCGGAGCCCACCGCCGAGGAAGCTGGGACCATCGGGACAGGTGGGGCAGCTGGGGAAACGGCGCAGCTCCCGGCCAGCCCGGGGGAACGGACCGCGCTGCTGCTGGGCACCGAGGGGGATGGGCTGTCGTCGCGCTGGCGGCGGCTGGCCGACCAGTCGGTCCGCATCCCCATGGACCCGGGCGCGCTGGCCGCGGGGGTGGACTCGCTCAACGTGGTTGCCGCGGCCGCGATCGCCTGCCAGTGGCTGGTGACCGCGACCGGGCCCGCCCCGCCGGCGGCCCGCTAACCGCGGCCGCTAATGCCCGCACAAAGGGTCCGGGGTCGCACCGTAAATTTAAAACAATGGACTGACCCCGCGTCGGCATACTTTTTCCGCAAGGGCGGGTGTCACGTCCCGGGAACCGCTGAATTAACCGCCCGGCCATTGGCGGAGCGCAGGCGCGGAATGAGCGTCCCGGCCGCAGCCGGAATGGTGTCCCGGCCGGAGCCAGGACGGGTTGCGGCCGGGTGGCTAATAGGCCTGCTGCTGGGCGTTGATGTACGCGCTCGAGTCGCGCCGCCACAGCATGATCGTGGCGCCCAGGCCGACCAGCCAGGTGACGATGGCGAACACGGTGGAGATGCCGCTGGCCGCGCGGGCCGCGACCAGGATCAGGTCCAGCGTGTACAGGCCGAAGAACACCGTCCCGGTGATCCGGGCCCAGTTCTTGCCGCGCTTGTTGGCCCAGGCCATCCAGAGCCACAGGCCCACGCCGATGATGCCGGCGATCACGACGATGGCGATCTCGGCGTTCACCAGCGAACTGATCTTGGAGGCCGAGTAGCTCGGGTACTGCTTTTCCAGGGTGTGCCGCACGCTGCCGATGGTGACCAGGCCGAGGATGAAGCTGATCGCGCTGATCCCGGCGCCCGCGTACATCAGCCGGACCGCGGTCTGCAGCGACGTCGGCGGTTCTCCGCGCGGAGCCGGTTCCGGTACCTGCCCGCCCGCCCCGGCCGACGGGTAATTTTCGTACATCTTCGCTCCAAAGCGTGCGCGTGGGCTCGGCATGCAGGCGGGGCCCGCACCGTCGTTGCCCCGTAACACCGCCCGAGCCTAGTGGCATGCCGGGCCCGAGGCTAGGACCCGCCGGACGGGCTGCGGAAACGATATCCAGCGGACAATCCGCCCTTGGCGTGCGCTGGCGCGCGGCGCGCGGGACCATGGAACGCGGGAAGTTCGTGCAATTGTGCGACCGGGCGGTATCATGCCGTGTACATCTTGCAGCCGCAAGGGACGATGCACGTGCACGGCGGGCCGCCGCGGAGCACGGCAGCCAGGTGACACGGCAGCTGAGCGTGGGGTGAGCATCATGTCGGCGTGGGGGCACGGCCGACGGTGCCTGAGCCAGGGCTATGGAGCACTGGGGTGATTCCCAGCCACCCGGGCAGCGGCCCGACGGTTCTGCGTATCCTCCTCGGCTCCCAGCTGCGCAAGCTGCGTGAGGCCCGGGGGATCTCCCGTGACGACGCCGGGTACCGGATCCGCGCGTCCGGCTCCAAGATCAGTCGGCTGGAGCTGGGCCGGGTCAGCTTCAAGGAGCGGGACGTCGTCGACCTGCTCGACATGTACGGCGTCACCAGCGAATCCGAACGCGGCCAGCTCATCTCGCTGGCCCGGGAGGCGAACTCGACGGCCTGGTGGCAGAAGTACTCCGACGTGGTGCCGGACTGGTTCCAGATCTACGTGGGGCTGGAAGAGGCGGCCGAGCTCATCCGCGTCTACGAGGTGCAGTTCGTGCCCGGCCTGCTGCAGACCGAGGACTACGCCCGGGCCGTGATCAAGCAGGGCCAGCCCACGGCCGCCGCCGACGAGGTCGACCGCCGGGTCGCGCTGCGCACCCGCCGCCAGCAGCTGCTGAGCCGGCCGAACGCGCCCCGGCTGTGGGCCGTGGTCGACGAGGGCGCGCTGCGCCGGCCGATCGGCGGCAAGGCCGTCATGCAGGGCCAGATCGAGCGGCTGATGGCGGCCACCCGTGAACCGAACATCACCCTGCAGGTGCTGCCGTTCACCTTCGGCGGCCACGCCGCCGAAGGCGGGGCCTTCACCGTGATGCGGTTCCCCGAGGCCGACATGAGCGACATCGTCTACATCGAGCAGCTGACCGGCGCGCTGTACCTGGACAAGCGGGAAGACGTCGAACGGTACAGCGAGGTCATGGAGCGGCTCAGCGTCAAGGGCACCTCGCCCGACCGGACCCAGGACATCCTGGCCGCGATCCTGAAGGAACTGTGACGATGGCCGACGAGGC
>DASXJM010000627.1:0-4395 GCA_036497405.1 Streptosporangiaceae bacterium
GGGTGATCCGGCAGGCCCTGGCCAACGCGCGAGTGTCCGCGAGTGAGGTGGACGCGGTGGAGGCGCACGGAACTGGGACGAGGCTGGGGGACCCGATCGAGGCGCAGGCGCTGATCGCCACCTACGGGCAGGACCGGCCCGGTGACCGGCCGGTGCTCCTGGGGTCGGTGAAGTCGAACATCGGTCATGCTCAGGCCGCCGGGGGGGTGGCCGGGGTGATGAAGATGGTGCTGGCCCTGCAGCACGGGCTGTTGCCGGCGACGTTGCACGTTGATGAGCCGTCTCCGCATGTGGACTGGTCGGCGGGGTCGGTGCGGCTGCTCACGGAGCCGGTCGCGTGGGCCGCGAACGGGCACCCGCGGCGGGCCGGGGTGTCCGCGTTCGGGGTGAGCGGCACGAACGTGCACGCCATCGTCGAAGAGGCCCCCGCCGGGGAGGCGGCCGGTGACCCGGCGGCCGAGCCCGGCGGCCCGGTCGCCGGCCCGCCATCAGCGCCGGTGGTGCCGGCGGTGCCGGTGCTGGCTGGGGGGGTGACGGTGTGGCTGGTGTCGGGGCGTGGTGCGGCGGGTCTGGCTGGGCAGGCGGCCCGGTTGCGGGAGTTTGTGGTGGCCCGGCCGGGGCTGGGCGCGGCCGATGTGGGGTGGTCGCTGGCGACGACGCGGTCGGTGTTTGAGCACCGGGCGGTGGTGCTGGGTGCGGCTCCGGAGGGCCGGGCGGGCGGGCTTGAGGCGGGCCGGGATGGGCTGCTGGCTGGGCTGGCGGCGTTGGCGGCTGGGGAGCCGGCGGCCGGGCTGGTGTCCGGGGTGGTGCCGGCTGGCGGGACCGGGCGGGTGGTGTTCGTGTTCCCGGGTCAGGGTTCGCAGTGGCTGGGGATGGGCCGGGAGCTGGCTGAGTCCTCGCCGGTGTTCGCGGCCCGGCTGGCCGAATGCGGGCAGGCTTTGGCTCCGTTCGTGGACTGGTCCCTGAACGAGGTTTTGGCCGGGGCGCCGGGTGCGCCCGCGCTAGAAGCGGCCTCTGTGGTGCAGCCGGTGCTGTGGGCGATCATGGTGTCCCTGGCTGCCGTGTGGCAGGCGGCCGGGGTGGTCCCGGACGCGGTGGTGGGGCATTCGCAGGGGGAAATCGCAGCGGCGTGCGTGGCCGGGGTGCTGTCCCTGGAGGATGCGGCGAAGGTGGTGGCGCTGCGGAGCCGGGCGCTGGGGGTGCTGGCCGGGCACGGGGGGATGCTGTCGGTCGCCGGGCCGGCCGCCGTCGTTGCGGAGCGGATCGCCGGGTTCGGGGAGCGGATCTCGGTGGCGGCGGTCAACGGCCCGGCCGCCACGGTGGTGGCCGGGGAACCCCAGGCACTGGAGGACCTGGCCGCCCGGTGTGCGGCGGCCGGGGTGCGGACCCGGATGATCGCGGTCGATTACGCCTCTCACACCGCCCAGGTGGAGGCCATCCGCGAGGAGATCCTGAACGCGCTGGCCGGGATCACTGCCCAGGCCGCGCAGGTTCCGATGGTGTCGGCGATGACCGGGCAGCTGATCGATGGCCCGGGCCTGGATGCCGGGTACTGGTATGACAGTCTCCGGGCCCCGGTGCAGTTCACGTCGGCGCTGGCCACCCTGGCGGAGGATGGGCACCGGGCGTTCCTGGAAATCTCTCCTCACCCGGTGCTGACCGCCGCGATCACCGAGACGCTCGATGAGCTGAACATCGCGGTCCTGGCCACCGGGACGCTGCGCCGCGACGACGGCGGCGCCATCCGGCTGCTGAGCTCGCTGGCCGAGGCGCACGTGCACGGCATCACCGTCGACTGGGCCGCCGTCTTGCCGGCTGGGCAGCGAGTAGACCTGCCCACCTACGCCTTCCAGCGGCAGAAGTACTGGCTTGATGCCGTCGCGGGAAACGGCGCTCCGGTGGGCGGAGACGGCGCCGGAACCGCCGCCGAGGCCCGGTTCTGGGCCGCGGTCGAGGACGGCGACCTTCCGGCGCTCGCCGAGACGCTGGCCGTCGAAGACCCGGAACGGCTCGGCGCGGCCCTCCCGGCCCTGGCCGCCTGGCGCCGCACCGTGCGGGAACGGTCGGACACCGAGAGCTGGCGGTACCGGGTGGCCTGGTCCCCGTTCAGCGACCCCGGCCCAGCCGTCCTCACCGGCACCTGGCTGCTGGCCGTACCGGCCGGGACGGCCGGCTTGGAGCTGGCCGGGCGGTGTGCGCAGGAACTCGGCCGCTGCGGCGCACAGGTGGTCAGGGTCGACGCCGGGCCGGGCCTTTCCCGGCCCGGGCTCGCCGGGCAACTGGGGGAGTTCACCGCCCCCATCGCGGGCGTGCTCTCGCTGCTGGCGCTGGCCGACGATCACCCGGCTGGTGGCCCGGCGGTGCCGGCTGGTCTCGCGGGCACGCTGATGCTCATCCAGGCGCTCGGCGACGCGGGCATCGGGGCGCCCCTGTGGGTGCTCACCCACGGGGCGGTCGCGGCCGGCCCGGCCGAGGCCGTCATCCGTCCGGCCCAGTCCCAGGTCTGGGGACTGGGCCGGGTCGCCGCCGCGGAGTACCCCGACCGCTGGGGCGGTCTCGTCGACCTGCCGCCCGTCATGGATCAGCGCGCCGGCGCCCGGCTCGCCTCCGTGCTGGCCGGGTGCGGCGAGGACGAGGTCGCCATCCGGCCCGGCGCGGCCCTGGCCCGGCGACTGCTTCGGGCCCCGCTGCCCCGGCTGAACGGTCACCGGTGGACGCCGCACGGAACAGTGCTGGTCACCGGCGGAACCGGGGCGGCCGGCCGGCACCTGGCCCGCTGGCTGGCCAGCCGCGGTGCCCCACGGATCGTCCTGGCCAGCCGGTCCGGCCCAGCCGCGCCTGGCGTGCCGGCGCTCGCCGCCGACCTGGCCGCCGCTGGTGCCCCGGTCGCCGTCATGATGACTGACCTGGCCGAACGACCCCAGGTCAGCGGCCTGCTGGACTGGATCGACGGCAATGGCCGGCCGCTGTCATCCGTTCTGCACACGGCGGTGGCCCTGGACGACGGAGTTCTGGACGGGCTGGACGCCGGCCGGCTGGCCGGCGTGCTCGCGGCCAAGGCCACGGGCGCGGCCCACCTCGACGAACTGACCGCGGGCCGGGAACTGGACGCCTTCGTGCTGTTCTCCTCGACCGCGGACACGTTCGGAAGCGCGGGTCAGGGCAACTACGCGGCGGCGAACGCGTTCCTCGACGCGGTGGCCCAGAACCGGGTGGCCCGCGGCCAGGCGGCGCTGTCGGTGGCGTGGGGGCAGTGGGGCGGCGGCGGTCTGGCCCAGTCCACCGAGGCGGTCCGGCAGCGGCTGCGCCGGGGGGCCCTGCCGCCGATGGATCCACGGCTGGCCGTCCAGGCCCTGGGCCAGGCCCTGGACTGCGGCGACCACACCCTGGCCATCATGGACGTGGACTGGCCCGCCTTCGCCGCGGCGCCCGGGGCGGCGCAACTCCCGTTCCTGCGGGACCTGCCGGAGATTCAGGCCGCCGTCCCGGTGGCCGCCGCGCCCGCGGAGTCCGGGGAACTGGCCCAGCGGCTCGCGACCCGGCCCGCCGCCGAACGCAGCCAGTTCGTCGCTGACCTGGTCCGTGCCGAAGCCGCGGCCATCCTCGGCCACTCTTCACCCACGTCCATCGACCCGGGCCGGGCGTTCCGGGACTTCGGCTTCGACTCACTGACCTCGGTGGAACTCCGCAACCGGCTGACCACGATCAGCGGCCTGCGGCTGCCGTCCACGCTGGTGTTCGACCATCCGACACCGGTGGCGGTGGCGGAATTTCTCCTCGGCGAGCTGACCGGGGTCCCGGCCGGGGACGCGCCGGTGGCGGTGACGGGACCGGTGGACGAGCCGGTGGCGGTGGTGGCGATGGGCTGCCGTTACCCGGGTGGGGTGCGGGGCCCGGACGACTTGTGGGACCTGATCGCGGCGGGCACGGACGCCATCGCCGGGTTCCCGCTGGACCGCGGCTGGGACGCCGGCAGCCTCTCCGATCCCGGATCTGGCCAGCCCGGGAGCTCGTACGCGCGGGCGGGCGGGTTCGTCTATGACGCGGGTGACTTTGACGCGGGATTTTTCGGGATCTCCCCGCGTGAGGCTTTGGCGATGGATCCGCAGCAGCGGCTGCTGCTGGAGGTGTCCTGGGAGGCCATCGAGCGGGCCGGAATCGATCCGGGGTCGCTACGGGGCAGTTCGGCTGGGGTGTTCGCCGGCGCCTCGTTCTCGGGGTACGGCGCCGGATTGCCGGAGGGGACTGGGGGTGCGGAGGGGTACCTGCTGACCGGGACGGCGGGCAGTGTGATTTCCGGGCGGGTCGCGTACACGCTGGGGCTGGAGGGCCCGGCGGTGACGGTGGATACGGCGTGTTCGTCGTCGCTGGTGGCGCTGCACCTGGCCTGTCAGG
>DASXJM010000628.1:0-4472 GCA_036497405.1 Streptosporangiaceae bacterium
ACCGGCGCGTCCAGTGGCATCGGGGCCAGCTTCGCCCGGCGGCTGGCGGCCGGCGGCTGTGGCCTGGTCCTGGTCGCCCGGCGCGAGGAACGGCTGGCCGCGCTGGCCGAAGACCTGCGCCGCTGGCACGACGTCGACGTCGAGGTACTCCCGGCCGACCTGGCCACACCGTCCGGCCTCGACGCGGTGACCACCCGGCTGGCCGAAGGCGACCCGATCGAGCTGCTGGTCAACAACGCGGCCCGGTCGGCCCGGGGCACGGTCGCCGAGCTGGACCCGGACACCATCGAGGCCCAGATCCAGCTGAACGTGGTCGCCCTGACCCGGCTGACCCGCGCCGCGCTGACCGGCATGCTGGCCCGGGACTACGGCGGCATCCTCAACGTGTCCTCGATGGCCTCGCTCACCGCGTCGCCCGGCACCGCGGTCTACGGCGCCACCAAGGCGTTCGTCACCGAGCTGACCGAGAGCCTGCACGCCGAGCTGGACGGCACCGGCGTGCACGTCACCACGCTGCTGCCGGGCTTCACCCACACCGAGTTCCACACCGCCAACGACGTCGAGATCAGCTACCTGCCCAGCGTCGCCTGGCTGGACGCCGACACGGTCGCCCAGGCCGGCCTGGACGCGGTCGCGGCCGGCCGCCCGGTGGCCATCCCCGGCCCCCAGTACAAACTGGCCGCCGCCACCGTCCGCCTCCTGCCCCGCGCCGCCCTCCGCCACCTGGCCCACCGCTACCGCCGCGTCTGAGACCTCCCGCTTCGCGCGGCCCTCCGCCCCCCACGCCTCGTTCGTCCCACCCGGAACAGCACCTCCGGGGTGCGTGCAAAAACGGCTGCTATCACGACCGTTTTTGCACGCGCTCACCCCGGCGCTCTCGAACCGTCGCCCCACCCACCCGGTAGAGCCCCAGGGACCCCACCGCCCACTCCCACGGCAGGGGCCTCGTGAGACCACCCCAGTTGACCTGCGGACATGCAATTGTGATGGGGATGTTTGCCTGAGCGCCGTACTCTGGTGGAGCGATGGCCTCAGAGGACCGAATTCCGGACAAGCTCGGCCCGTACCGCCTGCAGGAGCGGCTGGGCGAGGGCGGCATGGGAGCGGTCTACCTCGCCCGGGACCGGGAGAAGCGCCCGGTCGCGGTCAAGGTGCTGCACTCCCGCGTGGCCGCTGAACCGACCGCCCGCCGCCGTCTGGCCCGCGAGGTCGAGGCCATGCGCCGCGTCCAGAGCCCCAACGTGGCTCAGGTCCTCGACGCCGACATCGAGGGCAAGTTCCCCTACATCGTGACCAGGTACGTGCCCGGCGAGACGCTGGACCACGCCGTACGCGAGCACGGCCCGCTGTCGCCGGCGGCGCTGGAGCGGCTGGCCCGCGGGCTGGCTCAGGCTCTGTCGGCCGTGCACGCGGCCGGGGTCGTGCACCGCGACCTCAAGCCCGGCAACGTCATGCTGCACAACGGGGACCCGGTCGTCATCGACTTCGGCATCGCCTACACCGGCGCCGACACGTCCCGGCTGACCCAGACCGGGATGTTCATGGGCACGCCCGGCTACCTGGCCCCCGAGGTCATCGAGGGCCAGATCAGCAGCGAGGCCTCCGACATCCACTCCTGGGGCGCCACCCTGGCCTTCGCCGCCACCGGGCGGCCGCCGTTCGGCACCGGTTCGTTCGAGAACGTCTTCTACCGCATCGTCCAGGGCCACGCCGACATCGACGGCATTCCGGCCCCGCTGGCCCAGCTGGTGGCGGCGGCCCTCAGCCGGGACCCGCGCCGGCGTCCCACCGCCAGCTGGCTGTGCCAGCAGTCCGGCGCGCCGGGCCTGGCCGCGGGCCCGCCCATGCTGACCGGTGCGGCCCAGGCCGCCACCATGGCCCCGGGCGCCGGCGCCAGCCACGGCGCCGCCGCGGTCGGCGGCGCGGCCGCCAACGGTGCCCCGGTCAACGGCGCCCAGGTCGCCGGCGCCGCCGCCAATGGCGCCCTGCTGGCCCAGGGTGCCCAGGTCGGCGGCCTGGCCCCGCGGGGCCTGAACACCGGCGCCCCCTATCAGGGCACCCCGGATCTGGCCCGGGCCCGCCCGCTGCCGCAGCCGGCCGGGGCCCAGCGGATCCGGCCCGGCGACTACGCCGACGTGCTGCCGCCCGTCCAGTACCAGCCACCCCGGCCCCCCGCGCCCGCGGCGCCCGGGCAGTACGGGCCGGGCGCCTACGGACCCGGTTCCTACCGGCCGGGCCAGTACGGCACCGGCGCCGGATATCCGGCCGTCCCGGGCCAGGACACCGCGGCCCGGCCCGATGCGCCCCGCACCGCCGACGGCGCGACCCGGGCCCACCCGCTGCCGTTCATGGGCCTGGCCCTGATCGTGGCCGCGGTCGCCCTGGCCGTACTGCTGCCGGTGGCGGGCACGATCATCGCGCTGGTCGTGATCACGTTGCTGCGCGCGGCCGACCGGTCCAGCAGCGCGCTGAGCGTGCGCCGCTCGGCTCGCGGTCCCAGCGTGACCGACGTGCTGGTCGGCGTGCTGACCGCGCCCTGGTCCATCGTCCGGTCCCTGCTGACCACGGTGCTGGTCGCCCCGCTGGCCGTGGTGGTGGCCGGGGTCGTGTTCGTCGGCACCATGGTGGCCACGACGGCCGATTCGACGCTGATGGCCGCCGGATACGCGGCCGGCGCGGCCGTGGCTCTCTACGGCCTGGGCCCCGGCTCGGCCGGCCCGCGCCGCGAGGTGACCCGTCTGGTCCGGGCCGTGGCCCGCACCCGCACCTCGGCGGTGGTGGCCGCCCTGGTCATGTACTGCCTGGCCGCCTTCATGGTCGCCGAGGCGCTGTCGCAGCCCCCGGTCTACTGGCCCAACATCAGCAGCTGGCTACCGCACCTGCCCAACGTCAACACGATGCTGCACCTGCCGCACCTGGACCTGCCCCACTTCGGCGTCGGCCGGTCCCGCCTCGGCTGAGGTACCTCACCCGGCCCGGTGGCTGGAGAGCTCGTGGTCGGCGGGCGGCCGCGCGGCCGGAATGTACCCGGCCACCCCCGGCTGTTCGGCCGGGCGCACCAGCCCCAGCGCGACCACCTCGTTGGCCAGCCGGATACGGCGGTTGAGGCCGCCGGAGATGCGGAACTTCTGGTACAGCCGGAGCAGGTGCTGCTTGACCGCGGCCTCGGTCACCACCAGGTCGGCGGCGATCTCCCGGGCCGTGGCCGGGGCCACGAAGGCGTCGTCGGACAGCGCTGGGCGGCACAGGGCGGCCAGCACGTCGAGCTCACGCCGGGTCAGCTCGGGCACGGTGGGCCGCCGCAGTTCCGACTCGGTCGGGATGTCCTCCCGGGCCAGCCCGCCGACCCGGCACCGGGCCGCGCCGAACGCCAGCACGTCGCCGTCCTCGAGCACGCGGCGGGCCACCGGCCGGCCGTTCACCCGGGTGCCATTACGTGATAAACCCAGATCGACCACGTAGACGTAAGGCCCGCGGCGCACGATCTCGGCGTGCAGCAGCGACACACTGGGGTCATCCAGCCGGACGTGTACCGCCTGGCCGCGTCCGACCGTGGTCACGTCGTCGGCGAGGGGGACGAGCTCACCGCTCTCCTCAACCCGGATGTAGGGCGTATCCACAGTGGGGCCTCCCGCCTATCGAAGCCGTGAGCAGTCCATCACCTGTTAGTTACCCGGCCCGCGCCGCCCGTACCGTCAAATCCGTACTGTCCGAGATCGTCCGGGCACAGCGTGCCGCATCGGCGGGCGGTCGCCGCATCCGCCGGTAAACTGCCTGCGAGTAGCCCGGGGAGGCACGCGCATGGCGGACAAGCCAGCTCAGAGCCTGGCTGAAGGTAGCGCGGCCGCGGTGATCGGCCGTGGCCCGGCCATCGGTTCCCGGCCTTTGCCTGCGCCGGCTTTGGCCGTCCGTAGCCCATATCCGGGCGTCAGCTCCTACGCTGCCTGGGTGCGCCAGAATCAGCCGCTGCCGACCCTTCTGGGCCAGTATGCCCCTTTGCCTGGGGCGGAACGGTGGTGAGGAACGCGGAGGACACCCCGGCCCGCGGATTCCGCCGCGTCCCCGCCGAGGCCGAGCCCGACGGCGTTGACCCGCCCCGGCCCGACCCGGCCTCCGCCACCGAGGCGTTCGACGCCCCGTGGGACCCAGCTCCGCCGCCCGCCGACCTCCGGCCGCCCTGGCCCGACGCGCCCGCCGTCCCGGATGACCGCGGCTCCGGCCCCCACTCCGCTCTGCCCGCCGGGCCCACGTCCCGGCCCCCCTGGCCCGACGCCCCCGCCGTGCCCGGGAGCGACGGCTCGGGTCCCCGCCCCCGGCCGCCCGCGCCGGGTCCGGGACGCCCGGCCCACCAACCTTCGGTAAATGCCGACCCTCCCGTCGCTGGCTACCCGCCGGTGGACCGCCAGTCCCGGCCCACCGGCCAAGCCCCGCGGCCCGGCCATGCTCCGGCCCCCGCCTGGGACCCGGTATCC